>JANWVM010000002.1:0-82523 GCA_025056115.1 Gloeomargarita sp. SKYG116 | reverse complement strand
TTTTTGAAATTCAATCCCCGCAATCCCAACTGGCCGGACCGCGACCGGTTTGTCCTGTCGGCGGGGCACGGTTGCATGCTGCAGTACGCCCTGTTGCACCTGACCGGTTACGACGTGACGCTGGAAGACATCAAGCAATTCCGCCAGTGGGGTTCGATTACGCCTGGTCACCCGGAAAACTTCGAGACGCCGGGGGTAGAAGTCACGACGGGGCCGCTGGGTCAGGGGGTAGGCAACGCAGTGGGGTTAGCCATTGCCGAAGCCCACTTGGCTGCACGGTTTAACAAGCCCGGTCACACGATCGTGGACCACTACACCTATGTGATCCTGGGGGATGGCTGCCAGATGGAGGGGGTGGCGTCGGAGGCGGCGTCGCTGGCGGGTCACCTGAAGCTGGGCAAGCTGATCATGCTCTATGACAGCAACCACATCTCGATTGACGGGGACACGGCCATTGCTTTTACCGAGGATGTGGCGAAGCGCTACGAGGCCTACGGCTGGCACGTGCAAAAGGTAGAGGACGGCAACCACGACCTGGCGGCGATCCGCGCGGCGATTGCCCAGGCGAAGGCGGTCACCGATAAGCCGTCCTTGATCATTGTGGAAACCACGATTGGCTACGGGTCGCCCAACAAGGCGGGGACGGAAGCGGTTCACGGCGCGCCCCTGGGACCCGAAGAGGTGAAATTGACCAAGCAAAACCTGGGCTGGCCCCTGGAACCCGAGTTTTATATCCCAGAAGAGGTGTTGCGTCATTTCCGGCAAGCCATTGACAAGGGTGCCAAGGCCGAGGCGGAATGGCGGGCGCGGTTTGAAGCCTATCGCCAGGCCTACCCCCAGGAGGCGGCGGAATTTGAGCGGATCATGCGGGGAGAACTGCCGACGGGCTGGCAAGAGGCCTTGATGCCCATTGCCGAGACGGGGAAAGAATCCACCCGCAACATCTCCAAGCTGTGTTTGAACGCCCTAGCCCAGGCCATTCCCGAATTGCTTGGCGGCTCAGCGGACCTGGCCCACTCCAACATGACCTATCTCAAGGGGATTCCCGAGTTCCAGGCGGGTTCCTACCACGGGCGCAATTTCCGCTTTGGGGTGCGGGAGCACGGGATGGGAGCGATTGCCAATGGGATGGCCCTGCACGGCGGGTTGATTCCCTACGACGCCACGTTCCTGGTCTTTACTGACTACATGCGGGCGGCGATCCGGTTGTCGGCCTTGTCGCGGGCGCGGGTGTTGCACGTAATGACCCACGATTCGGTGGCTTTAGGGGAAGACGGCCCGACCCACCAGCCCATCGAAACCCTGTCGTCGCTGCGGTTGATCCCCAACCTGTATGTGATTCGCCCGGCGGACGCGCGGGAAACCGTGGGAGCCTACCAAGTGGCGTTGCAAGCCAAGGAAACCCCTTCTGTGCTGGTCTTTACCCGGCAAGCGGTGAACCCAGTGCCTGGCACGTCCATCGAAGGAGTTGCCAAGGGCGCCTATATCGTGGTGGACTGCGGCTGCGACCATCCCGATTTGATCATGATTGCCACGGGGTCGGAGTTAGAGTTGGCGGTGCAGGCGGCGGCCCGGTTAGAGGGTTACAAAGTGCGGGTGGTCTCTATGCCCTGCACGCGCCTGTTTGATGCCCAGCCCCAGGAGTACCGCGATGCTATCCTGCCGCCGGCGGTGCGTAAACGGATTGCCATCGAAGCGGGTGTCACCGATTTCTGGTACAAGTACGTGGGTTTGGATGGCAAGGTGCTGGGGATTGACCGGTTTGGGGCATCGGCGCCGGGTCCCGTGTGCATGGAGAAATTTGGCATGACGGTGGATAACCTGGTGCAGGCGGCGCAGGCGTTACTGGCACAGCCGTGATCCCATCGAACCGGCGGGCCGGAGCTTTGCCTTAAACTGGTAGTATTTCCGGCGCGATGGCATGACTGACATTACCCTGGCGGGTCGCTACCACATCCTCAAACCCCTAGGCAGTGGGGGCTTTGGTCACACCTTTTTGGCAGAGGATTTATTTCTTCCCGGCCATCCTCGCTGTGTGGTCAAAAAATTGCAACCCCAGTCCACCAATCCCCAGGTGCTGGAGGTGGCCCGCCGCCTGTTCAACCGGGAAGCGGAAGTGCTCTACCAATTGGGTTCCACGGTCAACCGCATCCCCCGCCTGCTGGCCCACTTCGAGCAGGACCAAGAGTTTTACCTGGTGCAGGAATTTATTGAGGGCCACGACCTGAGCCAGGAACTCACCCCCGGTAAGAAATACCCGGAAAGCTGGGTGAAACAATTTCTGCTGGATGTGCTGGAGGTATTGAGCCAGGTGCACCAGCGGCATATCGTCCACCGGGACATCAAACCGGCCAACCTGATGCGGCGGCAGTCGGACGGACGAATTGTGCTGATTGATTTTGGGGCGGTGAAGGAGGTGGGGACCCTGATTGCCGATAACCGGGGCGAAACGGCCATTGGCACCCAAATCGGCACACGGGGGTATATGCCCATCGAGCAATTCCGGGGCCAACCGCGCCTGAGCAGCGATGTGTATGCGGTGGGAGTGGTGGCGATCCAAGCCTTGACAGGTCTCCCCCCCAGCCAGATGGAGGACTTTGACACAGGCGAATTGCACTGGCAACGTCACGCCCAGGTCAGTCCCACCTTTTGCGCCGTCCTGGAAAAAATGGTGCATCCCGATTGGCGGCAACGCTATCCCAGCGCTATTGAAGCCCTGCAGGCGGTTCAAGAACTGACGACGGCTACACCCAGTCTGGAACCGACCGCACCCGTTCGCGCCCCCATCGCTCCGACGGTTCCCCTGGCGACCATGCAAACCGTCCGTCCCGTCACACCGGCCACACCGGCGAAGTCCCCATCGTCCCGGGGATTGCCCTGTATTGCTTGGGTATTTATCGGGTTGGGGTTGCTGGGAGCGGCGTTTGTGGGATTGATCGTGCTGGTGGCGCTTTTTTACGAAGAGCCGGCGGACTTATCCACTCCCGAACCCATCGTGAAGGAATCGCCCCCGCCTGAACCTACCCCTGACTCGCCAACCGGACTCTTTGGCGCAATTGCTTACAACAATGTGGACGGGGTTTATGGCTACGGCTACAACTTTCCCGACCGGGCCAGCGCGGAAAAACGAGCCATTCAGGAATGCGAGCGGGTCTCTGGCGGCAAACCCTGCGAAGTCATGGTCTGGTTTCAAAACGCCTGCGGCGCCCTTGCCCGCGACAGTCGCAATTACGCCGGGAGTGGCTGGGGAACCACACCAGACGTTGCCCGTCGAGAGGCCCTGGCGTCCTGTCAAAGCGTCGGCGGCGCCGATTGTGTGGTCGTGGAAACCATTTGCACTAAGAACCAGTAGAGTTATCCGATGAGGTAGCAGGTAACGTAGTATTAAAAATAGATGCGATTTCGGGCAAACGGTAAGGAATAAAAAAATGCGTATCTTGTTTGTGGCTGCGGAGGCCCATCCGATTGCTAAGGTGGGCGGTATGGCCGATGTGGTGGGGGTGTTACCGAAAGTGCTCCGAAAGATGGGGCACGATGTCCGGGTGTTTTTGCCCTATTACGGCTTTTTGCCGGAAAAGCTGGACATTCCCAAAACCCCCATCTGGGAAGGGTATGCCATGTTTCAATACTTTCACGTTTATGAAACCCGTTTACCCAACAGCGATGTCCCCTTGTACCTGTTTGGTCACCCGGCGTTCATGCCCCGGCGCATCTACTATGGGGAGGACGAGGACTGGCGGTTTACGCTCTTTGCCAACGGAGCGGCGGAATTTGCCTGGAACTACTGGAAACCCAACATTATCCATTGCCACGACTGGCACACGGGCATGATTCCGGTGTGGATGCACCAGTCCCCCGACATCACCACGGTGTTTACGATTCACAACCTGGCGTACCAAGGCCCGTGGCGCTGGAAGCTGGAGCGCATGACCTGGTGTCCCTGGTACATGCAAGGGCACAATGTGATGGCGGCGGCGTTGCAGTACGCTGACCGGGTCAATACAGTCTCCCCCAACTACGCCCAGCAGATTCGCTCGCCGGAATATGGGGAAAAACTGGACGGTCTGTTGCGGTACCTGGGGGATAAGGTCACAGGGATTCTCAACGGCATTGACCCAGAGGTGTTCAACCCCGAAACCGATCCCCACATTGTCCAGAACTACAACGCCGAAACCCTCGACAAGCGGGTCGCCAACAAGCTGGCCCTGCAGGAAGAGGTAGGGCTGGAGGTGGACCGGGACAAGTTTTTGATCGGGATGGTCTCCCGGTTGGTGGAGCAAAAGGGGATTGACTTGCTCCTGCAAATCATGGACCGCTTCCTGGCTTACACCGATGCCCAGTTTGTGATTATGGGGACGGGGGACCGCTACTACGAGACCCAGTTGTGGCAAATGGCGTCGCGCTATCCCGGACGAGTGGCGGTGCAAATCCTGTTCAACGACCCCCTAGCGCGGCGGTTGTACGCCGGAACCGATGCCTTTATCATGCCATCGCGGTTTGAACCCTGCGGGATTAGCCAGATGATTGCCCTGCGCTACGGCTCAGTCCCAGTGGTGCGGCGGACGGGAGGTCTCGTGGATACGGTGTTTCACCACGACCCGGTGGCGGGCACAGGCAACGGCTATTGCTTCGACCGCTATGAACCCCTGGACTTCTACACCTGCCTGGTACGGGCCTGGGAAGGCTATCGCTACCGCAAGGAATGGCGGGCGTTGCAACAGCGGGGCATGGCGGCGCGGTACACCTGGGAAGAATCGGCGCGGAAATACCATGCCCTGTACAACTCCATCTACGGGTTGCCCCCTACCCACGGGTTGCCACCGGAATTTTTGCCCCCTGAGGAACGAGAAAAACTCGAGGAGCAGAAGGAACGACAGCCGTCCCAGGCGCCAGAGCGTCAGGAAGCCGTACCGGTTGGGGTCTGAGGGTCGTCGGGCGGCAATAGGTCGGGGCGACGTTCACGGGTGCGCAGGCGTTGTTGTTCGGCGCGCCACTGGGCAATCGCCTGGTGGTTGCCTGAGAGTAAAACGTCGGGAACGCGCCACCCCCGGAACTCTGGCGGGCGGGTGTACTGGGGATATTCCAATAGGCCGTTGCTAAAACTTTCGGAGGCCAGGGAATCGGGCTTGCCCACCGTGCCCGGCAGCAGGCGCATGACCCCATTGATGATGGTCAGGGCCGGGATTTCCCCGCTGGTGAGCACAAAATCTCCCAGGGAAATCTCCCGGTCGGCTAAGTAGCGAATCCGCTCGTCAAAGCCTTCGTAGGCCCCGCAGATAAGCACCAGTTGGGCGTACTGGCGCCATTCCCGGAAGTGGGCCTGGGTGAGACGTTCCCCCTGGGGCGTGAGCAAAATCACCTGGCGCGGCTGCAACTGGGGCAAGGATTCCACGGCTGCGAAAATGGGTTCTGGTTTCAGCACCATGCCCACCCCGCCCCCGTAGGGTTCATCGTCCACCCGCTGGTGCTTATCCGTGGTGAAATCGCGGGGATTCGTAAACACCACCGTCGCGATGCCCTTGGCCAGAGCCTTCCCAATCAGGCCAGTCGCCAGGGGACTGGTGAAAAATTCCGGGAACAAGGTCACTACATCAAAACGCATGGGACTAAGCCGCTTGAGTTTGCTACAGGGATGCTAGGGAAGCTTAGGACGGGCCTGTGCCCTACAGGACGATAAGCATGACAACTTAGCGATAAATGACTTTTTCTGCCACCTTCCAATAACGGGAAAATCGCTGCAAATCCATGCCGGGTGTGACTGGTACTAACGCTGGCACCGGTAGAACTTCTACTTCTAACGTTTGCGCCAATTCCCGGCAGAACCGTTGGAAACGGGGACTGGGGCTGCTCGTTGTCACTACTTTTTGCGCGCCCTTTTCCTGAGCAAAAGCCCGGATTTCTGTCACCACATCACCCCGGCGAATCTCCACCGGCAATTCCAGCAAGCATTCGTAAATAAAAACAATGCGCTTGCGGCTGATGCGCCATGCCCGCAGCAATTCGTCGTCCCAAACCCACACTGCTGGCGCACTAGGGTAGGTCGCCAGAGCGGGATTGGTGGGGCTCAAGCTATCTCCGTGTACCCAGACGATGGAGGTCGGCATGGGGAAACAAGCGGCGGGCGAGTTGTTCATAGCTCCCCCGAAAGGGACAAGTAGCGCGACCATCGTGGGGGCAGGCCTCACACCAGCGACGGCGGCTGTAGCGGGCCAAGTTGTCCTGATTGAAATAGTAGGGTTTGTGGCTAAACGTGCTAGCCACCCACTGCCACGATAAGTTATTGCTGGCTGGGTCCCCGTCGAGCAGATGCTCCAGAAACCAGCGCGCCCCCGCTTGCCATTTCACCCGCCGCCAATGCACTACGTAGGCCGCTAGCCACAGGCGCACATGATTGTGTAAGTAACCCGTGTCCTGGAGTTCGCGGCTGAAGCTGTCAACACACAGCAACCCCGTGCTGGCGTCAGGAATATCTCCAGGCAAGTCATTGGCGTAGTCCTCCGGCTGCCACCCGGTTTTATAGGGTTCCCGGTCCTCCCAGATGCCGTCGCCCCACTGGTCGTACAGCGTTTGCCAGTACGCACGCCAGGCCAATTGCCGCACCAATGGTTCTGCTGTCTTCCAGGAGTACCTCCGTTGCTGCAACCAGTCCCGGACTTCGGTGAGCGCGAGGACCCCATGCCGGAGATAGGGCGACAGGCGGGTGACGGTTCCATCCAGATAATTGCGGGTATCCCCGTAGGTCTCTGGTTGGATGGCCGCCAGTTGCGCTAGAGCCGCCTGTCGTCCCCCCCGTATCGGACTCACTGGCCCCGTGGCCTCAGGAAATTCCTGGGCGATGTAAGCCACTAACGCTTCCCGTGTGGCAAAGTCCCGGCGCAGGGTGCTCATACCGTCGCGACTTCATTCCGGCGCTTGCGGCTCCGGCGTTGGGTGTCTTCAGTCGCTGGCGCAGTCGCAGGCGTGGGCGTTTGCAGCAGGAAGATAAGCAGGGGTTGACTCTTGAACTCCCGCCGGATGAGCCGCTGCAGAGCCGACTCCAGGGCATCCCGCAGTCCTGTCCAGTCAATTTCGGTGCCGTTGACGGCAAATTCCGACCAGCGCTCTTGCACCGTTTGGGTGAGGGTGTCGTGAACCAGTTGCCGCAGCGCGTTGGTGGATAGGGTCGTCACCACACCCCGGATATGGACTTCCGGCATGGCCCAGAGTTGTCCCTGGCCGTCAATCGCCGCCGCGACCGTAACCACACCTTCACCCGCCAACTGTTGCCGGTCCTGGAGCACCTGACCGCTGACAATCCCATCGCCTGACGCATCCACCAGTTCAATGCCCGCCTTCACCCGGTCCACCACCTGTATCCGGTCCGGCGTCAGTTCAATGACATCCCCGTTGTCCACAATCACGATATTTTCCTTGGGGATGCCCAGCGCCTGGGCCGTCTCGCTGTGCTTAACCAGCATCCGGTGCTCGCCGTGAATCGGGATAAAGAATTTGGGTTTGGTCAGGGCCAGCATGAGTTTTTGGTCCTCCTGGCACCCGTGCCCCGACACGTGAATCCCCCGCTCCTTGCCATAAACCACCTTTGCCCCCTGGGCCATGAGCTTGTCGATCGTGTTCACCACCGCAATCGTGTTGCCCGGGATGGGGTTGGCCGAAAACACCACCGTATCCGTCGGGCGAATCTGGATATCCTTGTGCTCGCGGTTGGCGATGCGCGTTAGGGCTGACAACGGCTCCCCTTGCGAACCCGTGGTCAAAATCACCACCTGTTCATCCGGCAAATTGCGGATCACGTGCAGGGGTTGCAGGACATCGTCTGAGCAACGGATATATCCCAGCGTGCGGGCATGGGCAATTACATTCAGCATCGAGCGCCCCAGCACCGTCACCTTGCGGTTGTACTTCTGGGCCAATTGCAGGATGATGTTCAGCCGGTGGACGGACGACGCGAAGGTGGTGATCAACAACCGCCCGGGCGCTTCGGCAAACACCCGGTCCAACGCCGGCATCACCGCCCGTTCCGACGGGGTAAACCCAGGCACTTCCGCATTGGTGGAATCGCTCATCAAACAGAGCACCCCCCGTTCGCCGTATTCCGCCAGGCGTTGCAGGTCAAAGCGCTCCCCATCGACGGGTGTGTGGTCAATTTTGAAGTCCCCCGTGTGAATAATCACGCCCACCGGCGTATGAATCGCCACCGAAAAACTATCGGCAATCGAGTGGGTATTGCGAATAAATTCCACCAGAAACGATTGACCCACGCGCACGAATTCCCGCGGCCCGACGGGATGCAACTGCGTCCGGTTCGCGACCCCTGCTTCCTCTAACTTCGCCTGCAACAGAGCAATCGCCAGGCGGGGGCCGTACATGATGGGAATATCAATTTGTTGCAGATGGAAGGGAATCCCGCCAATGTGGTCCTCGTGGCCGTGGGTAATGATCATCCCCTTAATTTTGTGGCGATTTTCCCGCAGGTAGGTCAAGTCGGGCAGCACCACCTGCACCCCATGCATGGATTCGGTCGGGAAGGCCAGTCCAGCATCCAGCAACAGGATTTCGTCATTGATTTCAAACACACAGGTGTTTTTGCCGATCTCGTGCAGCCCTCCCAACGGAATGATTTTGAGTGTGGGCGTGGCTTGCGAACGTGTTTTCGTCATAGGCTCCTTTACGACAGTACAAGTGATATGAGCACGGTTCACCCCCTGAGCTTGGGAGCGAAACTTGTCAGGCCACCAGTTGCAACTGTTGCATCACCGGGCGCAAAACCTGTTCCACCTCTGGCGAAGCCGGCACCAACGGCAAACGCGGCGACCCTACCGGCCAGCCCATCCATTCCAACGCGCGCTTAAGTGGGATGGGATTCGTCGTCACAAACAACGCCTTACAGAGGGGATATATCTCATTGTACAGGGCGCGAGCTTGCTCTGGTTGTCCCGCCATAAACGCTTGAATCATCTGCTGAATCGTCTTGCCCACCAGATGACTCGCCACGCTCACCACGCCGACCGCGCCAACTGCCAGCAGCGGCAACGTCAAACTGTCATCTCCCGAGTAGATGTCCAGCCGTTCCGCCGGCACGAGACGCCGTAGGTGGGCCACTTGCTCCAGATTTCCGCTCGCTTCCTTGATGGCGACGATATTGGGTTCACTCTCCACCAGTTGGGCCACTGTCTCCGGTAGCAGGTTCACGCTGGTGCGCCCGGGGATGTTGTAGAGCATGAGGGGGAAATCCGGCACCGCCCGCGCAATCGTCCGAAAGTGGGCCAGCAATCCAGCTTGGGGGGGCTTGTTGTAGTAGGGCACCACCTGCAAACTCCCGTCCAGCCCCATCTGCGCAGCCTTCATCGTTGCTGTGACTGCCTCATGGGTGCTGTTGGCCCCGGTTCCAGCCAGGACAGCCGCCCGGTCGCCCACAGCGTTTTTCACCACCCGAAACAACTCGTACTCCTCTTCCCAAGTGAGCGTCGGCGATTCGCCCGTCGTTCCCGCCAGCACCAACGCATCGCTTCCCTGCTCCAGCAAATGCAATGCCAGTCGCTCCGCCAATTCGTAGTTCACTTGCCCCTGCGCATCAAAGGGCGTCACCATTGCCGTAATCACCCGACCAAAGCGGGGGTGGCGGGCCTGTTCAATCAACTTGACTCCTCCCTCTCACCACGCAATTCACGAGCTGTGCTGCTGGCAAGCGCTGCGTCATAGCCCCCATTATAACGATGGCCTTCGCGAAAGCTGGTGCTCCCTGGTCGCAACTGTGCAAATGCCCACGTAAAGTCGGTCTACAGAGGCGCCGGAAACTTGTATGCTGGACTGTCTATCTACTCCCTTGTATATGCTTCAGTTTGTAGAGAGATGAGAAAAAATCCAAAGGTGAGACCACGCCCTGCAACCCAAGGGTATGACAAGCAGAAATGGCCTAGATATAGTTCCGCCCTGATTGATCACTGATGCCCCATGATTACCATGATTAATTTTCTAATTTTAACTGGCTTACTTGTCCTAGCGCCGTCGGCATTGCTCAGCCAGTCTCTGTTTTCTGGGCAAACGGTGCTCTATACCGACCCGACTCAGGGTTATCGCTTGCGGGTGCCGGTGGAATTTCAACAGACGGCTGCTGGCTCGTGGATTGGCCCACGTTTGCCCACGCCTACGACTATTTATGTCCACACGGAATCCATGCCCAATGCGGCTACTGCTTTCTCCACGCATCTCAAAAAATACAAAGACGACCCACTGTTTACCAATGTCACCCCTGTCTCTGTGCGCAATGGTTTAGGGTTTCGCGCGGAAGAAGTCATCCGTCCTGGCAAGGCGCCGGAAGATTTACACCGCTGGTTTTTGTTTGTCTATGCCAACGAACGGGTTTACACAGTAGGGATGAGCGGGCCGTTGCGGGCGTTTCAACAGGGCATCTTGCCCCCAATTTACACTGGCGTTATGCAATCCTTTGAACCCCTACGGCCCTAGTCCAAAAATTCCATGAGGTGGTCGTTGTCGGTAGGCAGATGGGGTGCAATGGGTCGCCGCTGGGTCTGGGCCAAAAGGAAGCGCAGGGCGTACTCCACAATTTCTGCTTCGCTGAGTTGCCAGCGTTGCTGCAGAGCTTGGAGTTGGGGACGCAGGTCCTCGGGAATGGAATAGCTAAAACCGGCGGTGGTAGCAGGCGTCGGCAATGCTGTATCGGGAGCGGTTGGGCGACGTTGCAGGGGGTTGTTGTCGGCTGTGAGACGGGGACGAGGTTTCACTGTTGAGCTTGCTGCTGAATATTCTTAATGTACTTTACTAGTTCTCGCAGCGGGGTTAACAGGCGGGGGTCATTGGTGTAGCGATGGATGGGTTCGCCAGCAAGGTTAGATTCGGGGAATTTAACCGATTTAGGTATGGGGGGAAACACGTGAAATTCAGGTTGGTTTTTCAGGGCGCTCA
This sequence comes from Gloeomargarita sp. SKYG116, assembly GCA_025056115.1. GTDB lineage: Bacteria > Cyanobacteriota > Cyanobacteriia > Gloeomargaritales > Gloeomargaritaceae > Gloeomargarita. The sequence goes on along the minus strand of JANWVM010000002.1, from coordinate 71,600 downwards.
TCACATCCTGGGTCATGATGGTTTGCAGTTCGGCCATAGTGGGTAATACGCCTAAAATTTTCAACTTGGGATTGAGCCGGCGTTGCACATGCTGCACGGTTTCCAAGAGAGCGGTCAATCCCTTGAGGGCAAAAAATTGACACTGCACAGGAATTAACACGTAATCGGCGGCAGCTAAGGCGTTGATGGTCAGCACCCCGCGACTCGGGGGACAGTCTATGAGTACGTAGCGAAATTGCCGCTGCAAGCCTGTCAAACGGTCACGCAGGGTGTAAAAAGCACCGCTTTTTTGCAATAGCTCCATCTCGGCGCGGGTGAGATGTGCATCGGCAGGAATGAGATAAATTCCGCTGGCCGTTTTTTGAATGACCTGGGCAGCAGGTAGGTGACCGATTAACCAGTGATAGACGCCGGGCGATTGCTCTGGCAATTCCACGCCTAAACCAGTCGTCAGATTGGCTTGGGGGTCCAGGTCAATCAGTAAACAGGGGTCGGATTCCGCCAACAGGCCACCGAGCGCTAAAGTAGAAGTAGTTTTGCCCACCCCTCCTTTGTGATTGGCAATGGCGAGGAACATCACGGTTACACTGCGGTCTTGATCTTCAAGTGTAGTGCGCTGATGAACCATGCGTTCGCGTACCAAACTCGCTACGGTGACCGATGGGCTGGCTTGGGGACGAGCGACAATGGCTGAACAACAGGGAGCGCAAGTCCTTTTGGTCTGTGGCGATGCGGCCACCTGTCAACATCTCAGCGCGGAGTTGCAGGAGGCGGGATACACTTGCCAGGTTCTGCCAGACCCAAGCACAGCAGCCGCATCTCTGGCCTACGCGTCCCTGTTGATGGTTGAAGCCAGTCCAGCAGGGCTTGCTCTCTGTCGTCAGGTGAGCCAAAGCCATCCCCATCTGCCTATCCTGCTCTTGACAACGGGCGATAGCCTGGAGGAACGGATTGCTTGTCTGGAAGCTGGCGCGTGGGATTACTTGAGCGCTCCCTACCCCCGGAAAGAATTGCGGCGCTGGTTGAATCTCTATGTGCAACCCCAAACCGGCCCGACGGAGTACCTCACGTTTGCCGACTTGACGCTCGACCTCAACACGCGGGTGGCCCTGCGGAAAAAGCGGCAAATTCAACTGACCATGAAGGAGTTTGAATTGCTGAAATTCCTCATGCAAAATCCTGGGCGAGTCCTAACGCGAGAAGAAATTATGGAGCATGTGTGGGGCTACCAATCGGTGCATGAGTCCAACGTGATTGAAGTCTATGTGCGTTATTTGCGCTTGAAGCTCGACCAACCGGGGGAAAAACACCTGATCCAAACCGTGCGGGGCGTGGGCTATGTTCTCCGGGAGCCTTAAAGCCTACCTCAGCAGTGTGGTGCTGGCATGTGTCCTCACAGGAGCCGCTGCTTTGGCCCAAAAACCCCAGCATTTACCCATCCGGGCGCAGTTCCAACACAATGGGCAACGGATTCTGCTGGAAGTGGCCTGGACGCCGGAGCAGCAAACCCTCGGTTTGATGTACCGCGAACGACTGGAACCGAACCGGGGGATGCTGTTTCCTTTCTACCCGCCCCGGCCTGTGCAGTTCTGGATGAAAAATATGCGCGCGCCGATTGACATGGTGTTTCTCTACGAAAACAAGGTGATCGCTATTTACCCCAACGTGCCTCCCTGCAGGCGTAACCCCTGTCCAACCTATGGCCCTGATGGCTTGGTGGATGCTGTGATTGAACTCGCGCCAGGCCGCGCCCAGGAGTTGGGTCTCAAAGTGGGCGACACACTCATTGTGCGGTTGATTCAGCCCAGTGGCGTGCCCAAGCGAGAATAGCCTGTCCCCGTTCGGGTGTGGGAGATTCGCAGTACAAACGCAACAGGGGTTCCGTGCCGCTGAAGCGAATCAGTAACCAACTCTGGTCGGCCAAGTAGAACTTGTAGCCATCGCCACTCCAAGTTTTCACAACAGGTGTTTCGGCAATGGTGGTGGGGGCATGGTTAGCCAGTTCCTGGAGCAAGCGGTCGCGGCAACTGGCATCGCTGAGGTGCAGGTCAATCCGGTTATAGACGCTGGTGAACCCGGTTTTTGCTTGTAATTCCCGGTACAGGACTTCCAGAGGTTTTTGGGTCATGGCGACGGCTTCCAGCAGATACAGGGCCGACAGCAGCGCATCCCGCTCCGGCAGATAGTGCCCATAGCCAATGCCGCCGGATTCTTCCCCGCCCAGCAACACACCCCCCTTGAGCATCTCCTGGGCGATGTACTTAAAGCCAATGGGAGTTTCCACCACTGGCAGGCCGTAGTAGGCAGCCGTTTTGGCAATCAATTCCGAACCGCTAATGGTTTTGACCACCGTCCCCTGCAACCCCCGTCGCTGGGCCAGATGTTCGATGAGTACCGGAATCAGCACCTGGGGAGACAAAAATTGACCTTGGCCATCCATTGCGGCAATCCGGTCGCCATCCCCATCAAACACCAGACCCACCTGATGGCCGCGATGCTGTTGCATGGTGGTGCGTAACTCCTCCAGGTAGGGCGGTAGCGGTTCTGGCGGATGTCCTCCAAACAACACATCCCGTTGCGTGCGAATTTCTTGTACCGCCTGACCCAGAATGCGCGTCAATCCCCCGGCTGCCGCCCCGTGCATGGGGTCCACCCATACTTGCCAGTGCTGGAGACCGGCGCGGATGCCAGGTACATCTACCTGCTGTTGCAACGCCTGCACATAGTCGGGCCAGGGGTCAAAGGACATCACCGTTCCACCAGGACGGTCAACTGCCGGTTGCGCCAACCGCATTTCGATTTGTTGCGTCATTTCGGGCGGGATCGAACCCCCAAACGCGCCCTTCACTTTCAGGCCGTTGTAGACAGGGGGGTTGTGACTGGCAGTAATAACCAGCGCGCCCATCGCTCCGTGATGCCGCACCCCATAACTAAAGGCCGGTGTAGAAGCTGCCTGGCTGGCTAGCAACACCCGAAATCCCGCTGCCGCTGCTGCTTGGGCCGCCGCCTGCGCAAATTCCTCCGACAAAAATCGCCGGTCATAGCCGACCAATAGCGGCGCCTGTGGATTAGCATGCGCTTCAGCTAAAACTTCGGCAGCAGCAACCGCTACTCGCGCCACCCGGTCAAAGGTAAATTCCCGGGCGATGACCCCCCGCCAGCCATCGGTGCCAAAGCGAATCGTTTCCATCTGCCTTGCTCCTTTTGCCCGCGCCACCTTATTTTAGCCGCTGGTTTTTGAGTAAAACATCCCCTCCAAACCGATAAACCAGCTTGAAATCAGGCAGCAATTTCAAGAGGGTTGCCAGGTTAATTTGTCCCTCATACAGTTCTTCACTGGAATACTCTGTGTAAAAGTAGCGAGTTTTCGCTAGCGTCTGTTGACCCCCTTGGATTAAATCCACTTCCGCACCCTGCACATCTGCCCAGATAAAATCAACCACGTCAATCTGGTGTTCCTGGCACCAAGTATCGAGCCGCTACGTTGGACTTTGATAGTTTTTTCAAACGTAATCCAAGGAAAAAATTCGAGATGCTTTTTCGGGGGACGAATCGAACCAGAGTCATACCAGCTATAGGGCAATCCCGCTTCCGGATGGGTGTCGCTCATGAAAAAGTCAATTTCTCCGTCCTGGTTGGAGATAGCCATCTCATAAAGTCGCACCCGCGGATCGGCACCCAGCCTTCCTCGAAAAGCGGCACAGGCACGTGGATCGGGTTCAAAGCAGTAGATGCTTGCTCGCGGAAATAACTCTAAAAACTGCGCAGTATGCCCACCATTGTTACAGCCAATTTCTAAAATAACTGGGTTGTCTTTCCCCAGCAGCGGCACCAGTTCACTCAATTCAAAAGCCGTTTTTCTAATAGGAGTCAACTCAGGTCGAAAAATACTCAGCACCCGGTACATCGCCTGTTTGAGTGGTCTGCGAATAGAGGGAGGCAGGATAGCTTTCAGGGCTTTTTTGAACACTGGCATCTTCTAACGTCCCACGGTCACGCTGTACGCAAAGCGAAATGGTCGCAGACCTGCAATTTTAGGTTGGCAAGCCAGTAGCAGTTGGTAGCGCCCCGGTTGGGGAAAAGTGATTTTGGCCGAGGGTGTATCTCGATACTGCTCCACATTGATGCCTGCTAGCCGCGTGGTGAGCATTTCCTTGCCCTGGGGTTCCCGGCGCACGGTCAGCCGACAATCGACCTGCCGGTTGGGAATCGGTTGACCACCCCGCCGAGTAAGCGCGACCCACACCAAGGCCGGTTGCCCCGCCCGAGGATTGTGATTGGGTTCCACATGCCAGAGCGCCGCCACCTCACCAGCCCGTTGTACCGTGTGCGCTTGCACAGGCAAGGTCAACCCAGTCACCAAACTAACGCTCACCAGCAGCCGGCTCATACCACTGTTCCCTGCGCCACCATCGCCACCACCACCGTTGTCGCACCAGCAACACACTGACTATCCCGATGATTAGCATAGCCGTTCCCAGACTGCCCCAGCGATAGCCCATCAACAACAGCACGTGCACAGCGGCCAATAGCCAAATCGCTACCACCCACTGGTGCAGTTGGCGCCAGCGCGGTCCCAACCGGTGCACCCAGCCATCGGTACTGGTGATGGCCAAAGGCAACATCATGCCCAGCGCCAGCACACCGGCCATCACCCCCCAAAACAACGATTGCGGTAAAAACCAAACACCCCCAATGTCCCACTGAAATGTATGGTCCAGCCTGTAAAACGTATGGACCAGGGCGAGGACAAACGCGGCGACTCCCAATTCCCGTCGCACAGCCCGCAATCCTGGCCAGAGCCGCTGCATCGGACGGGCTATTAATGCCAAGCCTAGGAGAAGGAGACTGCCGTAGCCCGTGACGTCCACCATGGCATCGGTGCGGGCCAGCATGAGTCCCCCCATCAGCAGGGTCAGCAGCCTCGCCCAGCGGTTGAGTCGTTGTCCGGCCTGGGTACTGACTTGCCCCAGCCATAGCCCCAACCCCAGTAACACTGGCACTGTGCCCAATCCAAACGCCAGCATCAACAGCGCTCCCTTGGTCGCTGCCATACTCGCTACTGCCTGGAGTTGCGCCGCATACAAAAAACCACACGGAATTAACCCCCACAACAAGCCCAATCCCAATGGCGACTGGGGCCATTTCTGGGGTAAAGGGAGACCCCAGCGGGGTTGACCAGCGCCAAGGAGCAGCAACAGACCCACCAGCACCGTTACCCCCTGGCGCACAGCGCTGCCAATGCCGACCAATTGTCCACCTGCCGCCAGTACCGACCCTGCCTGGCCCAGCACAGCCCCCACCGCTGCATAGGTCGTCAACCGCCCTAGGTGCAATGCCAATTGTTGCCGTAGTCGCTGCGGCCACGGTTGTCCGCGTTGTCCCAGCGCCATCGCAACGACGACCGGACCGCACATGCCTACGCAATGTCCAAAACTGCCCAGGCATCCTAGGGCAAACAGTAACCCCAACTCCAGGAACATCAGCGGTAACTGCGGCGGCTGACTCTAGGGTACTGAGTCCGCCGGCAAATAGCCCTGCACCACCCAATCCTGACCCACCGCCTCCCACTGGCAACGCTCCAGAGGAATGGCCTGTTGCATTTGGGTGAGTCCCAAATCCCCCACTGGCGTCGGTGCCGCTTCTCCCCCAATCAACTTGGGCGCGATGAACGCAATGACTTTTTGCACGGCTCCCTGCCGGATTGCTGGCGCTGCCAATCGCCCGCCACACTCCCACAACACGGCATTGCACCCTCGTTGCGCCAGCGCGTGGCTCACGGTGATGGGGTCACAGGGGTCCAGCGGCAGCCATTCCACCCCCAGCGCCTGTAATTGTTTGATCACCGGCGGCAGGGGAGCCATTTGGGGAGGTGTGATTAAGAGCGTGCGCTGTTGGTCATCCACTTGCCAGACCTTGGCGTCGAGGGGCAGGCCTAGCGACCGCGACAACACTACTCGCAGGGGCGAATGGGCTGTGACTCCATGGGTGGTCAAGGATGGATTATCGCGCCGTACTGTATTCCCCCCCGTAATGACTGCATCACAGCCTGAGCGCAACCGATACACCCATTGCCGCGACTCGGGACCTGTAACCCACAGACTATCGCCGGTGGCGCTGGCAATCTTCCCATCCAAGGTCATCGCATATTTCAATATCCCAAACGCTCGCCCTGTACGCACCCGGTGGAAAAACGCCTCGTTAAGTTCACGACACTCCTTTTCTAAAACCCCCACTGTTACCTCAATCCCCGCCTGCTGCAACCGCGCTATCCCGCTGCCAGCTACCCGTGGGTCTGGGTCAATGACACCTACCACCACCCGGCGAATTCCCGCCTGTAGGATGGCTTCGGTGCAGGGGGGCGTCCGACCGTGGTGATTACAAGGCTCCAAATTCACGTAGAGCGTCGCTCCCTGGGCCTGCTCTCTGGCCTGCCGCAGCGCAAATACTTCGGCATGGGGTTGGCCCGCCTGGGGATGAAAGCCCTCCCCTACGACCTGCCCCTCCCGGACCACGACCGACCCTACCAAGGGATTGGGACTGGTGCGCCCCCACGCCTGCCGCGCTAATGCTAGACAGCGAGCCATGTAGCGTTCGTCTTCGGTCATGCACTGGCCGGCGTCGGTTCTTCGCTCGATTTCACCCCATAGTCTAAAATTTCCGCGAACCGAATCCGCAGCGCCGTTGCCGGTTGCCCATCTTTATCGGTGTAGTGCTCCTCGTCTAACCGCCCGGTCACCGTTGGTCGCGCTCCCTTATCTAATAAATTCATGGCTGTTTCCGCCTGATTGCCCCAAACATCCACCTGAAATTTCAAGGGAGGCGCCTCTTCACTATCCCCTCTGCGCCGGCTCACATACAGCGGAAAACTGCACAATACTGTCCCTCGCTCAAAGTGGCGAATGGTTGGTTTGGCCGCCACGTAGCCACAGACCGTTACCAGTGCCCATGTCATAGCCTATCCTCAGCGTTTAGCCCTAGCATAACACCTAGGTTAAAGCCGCCGACGGCTGCCCCTCTACCTGCAACCGCCAGTACCGAGCGTAATACCCTCCTTGCGCCAGCAACTCCTCGTGGGTGCCCTGTTCCACCAACTGCCCCTTTTCCAGCACGAGAATCTGGTCAGCGTGGCGAATGGTGGACAAGCGGTGGGCAATGACCAGAACCGTCCGCTGTTTTTGGAATTCATACAGCGCCTTTTGCACGAGGGCCTCCGAATGGGAATCCAATGCCGACGTGGCCTCGTCTAGGACCAAAATCTCTGGCTGTCGCAAGATAGCTCGCGCTAGCGCTAACCGCTGCCGTTGCCCACCCGAGAGCCGGTAACCCCGTTCCCCGACCACCGTGTCGTAGCCTTGGGGCAACCGTTCGATAAATTCCGCTGCATAGGCTGCCTCCGCTGCCCGTTCGACTTCCGCATCCGTCGCGTTTAACCGGCCAAAGCGAATGTTTTCCCGGATCGTGGTATTGAACACAAAATTATCCTGACTGACCACCCCCAATCGCGCCCACCAATCTGCTAGCGACAATTCCCGCCGGTCCACACCGTCAATTAAAATCCGGCCCGCTGTCGGTTCGTACAGCCCAACCAGCAAATCCGCCACCGACGATTTTCCCGCACCGGACGCCCCTACCAAAGCCGTCACCTTTCCCGCCGGCAAGGTAAAACTCACCTCCACTAGCGCTGGCGTTTCTGTCCCCGGATATTGCAACGTCACCCGGTCAAAGCGAATTTCCCGCCGCAGTCCTGGAAATGGCTTACCTTCAACCCGTAAAAATTCTTTGTCCTCGTTGGTTAAGAACTCATTTAATCGAGCAACAGCGCCAAATCTTTGGGCCAAGTCTGCCAATTGGTTGACAACTGATTGCCCTTGATTAGCAAAGCGATTGTATGCTGAAATAAAAGTAGCAAGTGCCGGTAAGACCAAGTTGAGCGGACGGTCTTGACTCAGTATCCACAAACCAAACAGCAACATAATTCCTAGGATAGTTGTTACCAGGGCCTGGGAAAGAGGCTGAGGTAAAGCGCTCCAACGAACCTGCCGGTCATTGAGTTTTAGCAAATCCATTTGTAAATGATGCAATTTTTTCAAAATCTGCAATTGTTGATTAAAGCTGTAAATTAAGCGTATCCCCTGAATAGATTCGACGATGAAACTATCGACCAGTACCGTATTATTTGCTAGCTTCCGAGAATTTTTTTCAATCCTAGGAACAACTTGCCGCTGTATCAACAATAAGCCCGCAGAAACAATTAATGTTGCTATAAGTAAAATGGGTGAAATCCAAATCAAAACAGCCAAATAAGCAATTGTCATGAGGCTATGCAATATCAAGCGATTCCAGGTTTGAATGAGAATGCTAATTGTCATTCCTGAGGTGCTGATATAATCCAAAAGTTCGCCATATCGGTAGCGCGTAATACAAGCATAGCTAAAACCAAAGATACGATGCATGATTCTCTCTTTCAGGTAAAGATTGATGCGATTGCCCAGGTAAGCTGTGATTAAAGCACTAGTATATTTCAGAGCCGATTGAAAAATTTGTACTAAGATTGCCGCACCGATTAAGAGGGACACAACTTGGGGTTTAGGCCAATGAAGCAATCTGTCGCCAACAAAAGGCATGTCAATTTTTGTGCCACTAAGGACGCCTAAGGCTAAATAAATTAAAACGTAGGTTGAACCCTCTAGAAAAGCGACACCTGAACCGAGCAGAAAAGTGAATAGTAGCCGGAGCCGATATTTGTTCAGGATGTGAAGAACTAAACGGTATGCTGGCTGTCTGACCAGACGTTTTACATAAGTACGCCAATACTTCATTGAACCGCCGGAAAGCGCGCCTTTAAATCTTGATCGTAAAGGTCGGCCAGCGAGGCTACCACAGTGATTAACCGGGCTGTCTCTGACGGGTCTAAATCCTGCAGGGAACGAGTGCCCACGACCACAACCTCCTGGTTCAAGATGGCAAACCGGGCCTCCATGGTTGTCGCCCAATTCAATTCCAGGAGGTGTTGGAATAGCTCGGTCTGCTGCTGCACAGGTAACTTGAGGACACTTGACCAAACCGTCAGCATATCGTCAGGAGTGGTGCCGGTCATTTGCACGTAAACCTCTGCTGTGCCGTAGCGGAATCGCCAGATGCACCCCTGATCCAAATGGCTAACCTGGGCTGAATCGGGTTCGGCCAATGAACTGATCACCGTCTCCACATCGTCGGTCAAACGGGAGGCACGGTCAGCTTCCTCTAGTTCCGGCAACATCGCGTCCATAGGGTCACCTGCGTCCTAACGAGTAGCTTACACGAAAACCCCTAGGGCGCGATCACCGTGTTCACAACCCGCATGAACTCTGACCGGGTGGCCGTGTTCTGCAGAAACACTCCCCCCAACTTGCTGGTAACCGTATCTGAATTCACGTCTTCGACTCCCCGTGACTTGACGCAGTAGTGCTTGGCCTGGATCACCACCGCAATGTCTTCCGTTTCCAGTATGTAAGACAAGGCATAGAAAATCTGTTCCGTCAACCGCTCCTGGATCTGGGGCCGCTTGGCAAAGTACTCCACAATCCGGTTGATTTTTGACAGGCCTAACACCTTTCGCTTGGGGATATAAGCCACATGCGCCCGGCCATCAATAATTACAAAATGGTGTTCACAGTTGCTCTGGACGTTGATGTTGCGCTCCACCACCATCGAGCTGTAGCCCATTTTGTTTTCAACCGTGGTGCACTTGGGGAAGTTGCGCCAGTCCAGGCCGTAGAAAATTTCATCCACATACATCTGGGCCACTCGCTTAGGCGTCTCAGCCAGGCTGTCGTCGCGCAAATCCAGCCCCAACGCCTCCATAATCCGCGCAAAATGCCAAGCAATCAACGTGCGTTTCTGAGTGTCGTCTAGGCCAGTTTCGACCTGGGGGGTGGCGACACCCTTTTCAATCAGAAATTGCGCTACTCGCCGTCCCAACTCCGGGTCGGTTTTTTGACTACGGGCGACTGGCTCATCACCCAAGTACAGGTCAGGACTAGGGTGGGTCACCCAAACCAGGGAATCATCTGCCGCCAGGGTCTCCATATGCCCGTTGGTGGCCGGATTCGTAAAACGAGGGGTCAAAGTCATAGGTTCTCGAAAATAACCAACGTCACTGCGCTAGGAGAGCCGCCGTCGCACCAGTACTTCAACGTACCCCAAGCACCTTCTCCAACCACGACACGTGTGGGTGCAACTATTCCCATCGCTGAGCAAGTCACACCAAGAGTGCAGTATAACCCATGCCCTGCCTGCCGACCACCTCGCCCCCTCATTTTTTACTCCCACTCGATGGTTCCCGGCGGTTTAGAGGTGATATCGTACACCACCCGGTTAATCCCCGGCACCTCGTTGACAATGCGATTGGCCACCAATTCCAAAAATTCATGGGGCACCTTGGCCCAGTCTGCCGTCATGCCATCTTCGCTGGTCACCAGACGCAACACAACCGGGTAAGCATAGGTGCGTTTATCCCCCATCACCCCCACCGACCGCACCGGCAACAAGACGGCAAAGGCTTGCCAGAGTTGGTTATATAACCCGTGCCGGTTAATTTCCTGGCGCACAATCCAGTCGGCTTCCCGCAGCATTTCTAGACGTTCCGGCGTCACTTCCCCAATGATCCGGATCGCTAGCCCTGGTCCTGGAAATGGCTGTCGCTGCACAATCTCTTCCGGCAATCCTAGCGACCGGGCCACTTTGCGCACCTCATCCTTGAACAGGCGCCGCAGGGGTTCGATGAGCTTGAACTGGAGATTTTTCGGCAATCCGCCCACGTTGTGGTGACTCTTAATTTTGACCGCCACCCGTTCACCCGTTTGGGGGTCCACTGGGCCGCCGGCGGATTCAATCACATCAGGGTAGAGCGTTCCTTGCGCCAGGTAATCAAATGGCCCCAACCGTTGCGATTCCCGCTCGAATACCCGGATAAATTCATGGCCAATGATCCGCCGTTTTTCTTCGGGGTCAGTGACGCCTTTAATCGCCTCTAAGAATTGCTCCCGCGCATTGACATACTCCACCGGGATGTGAAATTGCTCGTGGAACAGCTTGAGCAACCGCTCCGGTTCCAACTTGCGCATGAAGCCCTGGTCAATAAAGACGCAGGTGAGCTGGTTGCCGATGGCCCGGTGCAATAAAAACGCCAGGGTCGAGGAATCCACCCCCCCGGACAAGGCCAGCAACACCCGCTTGTTGCCCACCTTGGCTCGGATTTCATTGATCGCCTCTTCGACAAACGCCGCCGTGGTCCAGGTGGGTTCACAGCCACAGATGTGATAGACGAAATTGCGAATGATCGCCATGCCCCCTTGCGAATGGGCCACTTCCGGGTGGAATTGGACGCCGTAGAGGTTGCGTTCGTGGTGGGCCAGCGCTGCGCAGGGACAGTTTTCGGTGTGGGCCAAGATGGAAAATCCCTCCGGCAATTGCACCACGCTGTCCCCGTGGCTCATCCACATGATGGTGCCGTCTTCCACATTGGTCAGCAAGTCGGTGGGGTCGTCAATATGCAGCGCCGCTTTACCGTATTCCCCGAGGGCTGAACGCACCACCTTGCCCCCCAACTGCTGCACCATTAACTGCATACCGTAACACACCCCGAGAATGGGGATCCCCAAATTCCAAATTTCCGGGTCACACTGGGGCGCTCCCCGGTCATAGACGGAATTGGGGCCACCCGATAAGATAATGCCGCGGGGCTGGAGGCGTCGCAGTTCTTCAGCGCTGGTATGGTAGGGCAGCAGTTCCGAATAAACTTGCGTTTCCCGAATCCGCCGGGCAATCAATTCGGAGTACTGCGACCCGAAGTCCAAAATGGCAATCATTTGCCGACGGGACGGTTCTGCCGTTGCGTACTCCACAGGGCGATTGCGACTCAAAGGGAACTGTTTTTCATTGTACTTCCTGGCGGGGGTCTGTGAAGTTATGTTAAAAGTCATCTATCATGGGGATCAGGTACGTGTTGGGATAATCACTTATGAATCCGGCCTCCCTACCCCGCACTGACGAGGAATGGCAAAAGATTTTGACGCCTGAGCAGTTCCGCGTGTTACGCCAGCACGGCACGGAGCGACCGGGTAGCAGCCCCCTGGACAAAAATTACGCCCCTGGCAAGTACTACTGTGCTGGCTGTGGCGCCCTGCTGTTTACGTCCGAAACCAAGTTCAATAGTGGCACGGGGTGGCCGAGCTTTTATGCGCCCGTGGCCGGGGCGATTGGCACCAGTGAAGATTTTTCCTACGGGATGCGGCGGATCGAGGTGCATTGCCAGCGCTGTGGGGGTCACCTGGGTCACGTTTTTCCTGATGGTCCCGCCCCAACCGGCTTGCGTTACTGTATTAATGGCGTCGCCTTGGTTTTTGTTCCGGAAGGGGAAACCAAACCCTAGGAATCAGCTTTGAGTGCTGCCTACACCCGTCCCCTGGCTCGCCTGATTGAACGGTTGCAGCGGTTGCCAGGGATTGGCCCCAAGTCAGCCCAGCGAATTGCCCTCTATCTGCTCAAGCAACCGGAAACGGAGGTGCAAGCGTTGGCCCAAGCCCTGTTAGACGCCAAGCAGCAGGTGGGGCATTGCCAAATTTGCTATCACTTGTCCGCCGAGCCGGTGTGCGAAATTTGCGCTGACCCGCACCGGGACGACCACGTAATCTGTGTGGTGAGCGACTCTCGGGATGTGATTGCCCTGGAGAAGACCCGCGAGTACCGGGGGAAGTATCACGTCCTGGGGGGGGTGATTTCGCCGATGGATGGCATTGGTCCAGAACAGTTGACGATTAATGCCCTGGTGAAACGGGTTGGGGAAAACCCAATCAAGGAAGTGATCTTGGCCCTCAGCCCCACGATAGAGGGAGAAACGACGATCCTGTACCTGGGGCGCTTGCTCAAACCCTTAACGCGGGTGACCCGCATCGCCTTTGGACTGCCCATGGGAGGAGATTTGGAATACGCCGATGAACTGACGCTGGCCAAGGCACTGGAGGGACGCCGGGAGCTTTAGGTGCGCATTTCATAATAGAAGTAGAGCAGGCCGAAGGGGGTTGGGGGCGTGTGGAAAAAGGCACGCTAGTTGAATTTGAGATGGATGGCCGGACATGCTTGGGGGTGATTCAACGCCCGGATGGCAAGAAAAACTGGATTGCCACGGATGCCCAAGGGCGCACCTACAGCATTCACCCGCGACAGATCAGTTTTGCTGTGTCCGGTCGTTTCTACACGATTGAGGATATTCCCGACTTTGAACAGACCGCTGATGCCTACACCGACCCCGAAGCGCTAGAGGTGGCCTGGGAGTTACTCAGCGGCGAAAACCGGCTGGTAAATCCGGAAGAATTAGCCCAGTTGCTGTTTAATCAAACCGACCCCCCTCTGTGCTACGCGGCCCATCGCTTGCTGCGTCAAGACCGGATTTTTTTCAAGCAAAAGGGGGAGTACTACGAACCACGCTCGCCGCAACAAGTCCAAGACATCCGCCACCAGTTACAAAAGGAAGCCCAAAAGCAGCAGGAAACCCAGGCATTCTACGCTAAAGTGCAACAGGCGCTGGCCGGGGAAACGGTCACCTGGACGGCCAAAGAACGGCAAATCCTGGAGCAAGTTGAGCAGTTTGTTATCTTAGAGGGGCAACCCTCCCGCCTGGTCGCGGAATTGCTGACCCAGTTGGACCGCGCCGTGACCCCGACCGAAGCCCGGTTGTTGCTGGTGGCCCTGGGCTGGTGGCATCCCCACGAAAATCTGGCAATCCGCCGCAGTTCTGTACCGACAACGTTTCCGATGGCCGTTTTGGAGGCGGCGACCATGCGCATCCACAACCCACCCCCTGACCCGGATGCCCCCTGGCGCCAGGACCTAACGGGCCTGAAGGTCTATACGATTGACGACAGCAGCACCCGCGAAATTGATGACGGCCTGAGTTGGGAACGGCTACCCAATGGACAGGAACGGATTTGGATTCATATCGCCGACCCGTCGCGCTGGCTGACGCCGGGGGATGTGTTAGACCAAGAAGCCCGTCGCCGGAGCACCAGCGTCTATTTGCCTACAGGGGTGATTCCCATGTTCCCTGAAGCGCTGGCTACCGGCCCCATGAGTTTGCAGCAGGGTCAGACCTGTTGCGCCCTCAGCTTTGCGGTAACCCTGGAACCGTCGGGAGAAATTGCCGATTATCAGATCATGCCCAGTTGGGTGCGGCCTACGTACCGGCTGACCTACGACGACGTGGATGAACTCTTGCCCCTGCAGGAGGCCAACGAAGGAGAACTATCCCATCTGTACCAGTGGGCGCAACGGCGATTAGCCTGGCGGTTGGCCCAAGGGGCGATTCAGATTCAAATGCCGGAAGCCGCGATTAAAGTGGTGGATGACGAAGTGGAAGTGCAGGTGCAGCAACCCTCGCCGGCCCGTTTTCTGGTGGCAGAGATGATGATCCTGGCGGGGGAAGTGACGGCCCGTTACGCCCAAGCAGCCGGGTTGCCGATGCCTTTCCGTTCCCAAGCGCAGCCGGAATTGCCGCCAGAAGAAGAACTGTTGCAACTGCCGGGGGGACCAGTCCGGACGTTTGCCATTCGCCGTTGCTTGACCAAGAGCGAAGTCAGTGTGACGCCGGCCCGTCATGCCAGCCTAGGGTTAGATGCCTATGTCCAGGCCACCTCTCCGATTCGACGCTACGGGGATTTACTGGCCCATTGGCAACTCAAAGCCCACTTGCGCGGAGAGGCGCCAGTATTCAACGCGGCAGAACTACAGACCATCCTGCAAGGCGTGACCGCTGCCACCCAGGAGGCTAGCTCGGTGGAACGGCAAACCAATCGCTATTGGAGCCTGGAATACCTGCGGCGACACGCGGACACTGTTTGGACAGCAGTAGTGCTGCGCTGGTTGCGGGAAGAGGGAGACCTGGTGCTGGTGTTGCTGGAGGAACTGGGGCTGGAATTATCCATGCGGGTGCAGCGAACGGTGAAATTAGGCGAACAACTCCATGTCCAGGTCACTCATGTGGACCCTTATCGGGATGTGATTCATTTGCAGGAAGTGGGCAACCTTCAACCCAATCCCATCCCAGAAAATTCAGGTTGCTAGGGGCAAGTCCAGCGCCAATTTCTGATGACTGGCCCGCTTGGCATAAAAATTTTAGGATACCTAGGGAGTGTCGTAAACGGCTAGGTTAGAATCAGGGTGGTGGGGTGGGAGAGATAAAAAGTAGCGGTTGAATTCACACAGAGTGGGGAAGTTGGCGATGACTATTCATGCGTCTGACCTTAGTTTGACGGACCGCCTTATGTTCTTGCGGGACGTACCAATTTTTCGGGGGATCAACGATTACGACTTTCTGCGGGATTTGGCAGTGGAAATGGTGGAACTGCATTTTCAACCGGGTGAGACGATTTTTGAACGGGGGGATATTGGTCAACTGTTCTACATCCTCTCCGAGGGGCAAGTGAAGATTCACATCGGTGAAGTGGAACTAGCTCGGTTGGAGGCGGGGGCCTATTTTGGCGAAATGTCCCTGTTCGACAGTGAACCTCGTTCGGCGTCGGTAACCGCTTTAACGCCCTGCACGTGCCTGTGTTTATCCCAACCCCAAATGCAGGAGGCCATCCTCAACAACCCCGCGATCGCGCTTAACATCATCCAAAACCTGTGTCAACGGATTCGCCGACTCAACCAGTTGGTAAGCGTGGGGACCTATGCCGGCTAGCCGGGGCGGGCAAGTCAAGCGAGTTCTGCGTATCGTATTGGGCTACAACCTAGCTGTATTCGGGGTGAAACTAGCCGTCGGGTTTGGGACGGGTTCCTTGGCGATTCTGGCCGATGCCCTGCATAGTCTCACCGATTGCCTGAGCAGTGTTGTGGGCTTGGTGGCGCAGAGTTGGGCCAAACCGGAACCGGATCGGGAACACCCCTATGGTCACCAAAAGTTTGAGGCGGTAGGGGCGCTGGTGATTGCCGTGTTCTTGGGGGTAGTTAGTTTTGAGGTGATCCAACAAGCTGTAGGGCGATGGATAGAACAAGCTCCCCCGCCGCGTTTTGGTCTAGCTGACATGGGGTTGCTGGCAGGGGTGCTGCTGGTAAATAGCGCGGTGACTTGGTACGAGTACCGGCAGGGGCAACGCTTAGACAGTCCCATTCTCCGGGCCGATGCGCTGCATACGCTGGGGGACGTGTGGATTAATCTCATGGTGTTGGTGGGGATGGCTGGGGTCGCCGCCGGTTGGACTTGGTTGGATAGCGTACTGGCAATTCCAGTGGCCGGGCTGGTACTGCGCAGCGGATGGCGGATTTTGGCAACCAATCTGCCCTGGTTAGTTGACGAAATGGCGATTGCCCCAGAAGCGATTGCTCGGTTAGTGACGCAAGTGCCGGGGGTTGAGAGTTGCCACGACATCGCCTCGCGAGGGTTAGTGGGACGGCAAGTGTTTATCGAACTACATCTGGTCGTGACGCCTAAAGACCTGGCAACGGCACATCACTTGAGTGAACAGGTGGAGGCTTTATTACAAAAACACTATGGCCCGGCGCGCATTACCATCCACATCGAACCGAGTCCCGGCGATTTGCCAGAAGAGCCAGCAGGTTGATACAGTAGAACCAAAATCGAGGACAAACAGATGTCCAGTACGCCGGAGATGTGGTTACAACAAGGATTTCGTGCATTGTTGGGTTGCGCCAGCACGGTGGTGGAATGGGTGCAAGACGAGCAAAAACGCCAAGCGCAACTCCAGCAGTGGCAGCAAGAGATGCAACAACTGGTGCAAGAACTCGTGGCGAAGGGGGAAAAAACCGAGGCAGAAGCGCGGGAATTTGTCGAACGGTTGTTTAACCGCAGTAGCCCGCCACCGCCGCCATCGCAACCGGTAGAAGTGACCATTCAAGATGAGGCGACAGCCCCTAGCCAGGCCCAGGCGGCAGCCCAGTTGCAGGAATTGACGCAAGAACTGGCCACGCTGCGGGAATCCTTAGAGCAATCTCGCTCCGACGACTCCGCTTAAATTTCATCCTTTTGGTAGAGTGGGGGTAGTTTGCGTGGGCCGTGCCAATGCCGCATCCCCTGTATATCGCCTTTATTTGGCACCAGCACCAACCCTTTTACAAAAGCCTCATCACTGGGGAATACCGGCTGCCGTGGGTGCGGTTACACGGCACGAAAGATTACTTGGATTTGCTGCTACGCCTGACCCGTTATCCCAACTTCCACCACACGATTAACCTGGTGCCGTCCCTATTGCTGCAAATCGAGGATTATGCTCACGGGCGGGCCATGGACCCCTATCTGGCGGTGAGTCTTAAATCTGCCGCCGACCTGAGCGAGTGGGAACGGCATTTTGTGGTCAGTAGTTTTTTTGACGCCCACCACCGCACCATGATTGACCCCTACCCCGGCTATCACCGTTTGTATGAACAGGTGCAGACCAAGGGACGGGTCTGGTGCTTAGAAAACTGGTCGCTTCAGGATTTTGAAGACTTGTTGATGTGGCATAATCTCACCTGGCTAGACCCCTTGTTTTGGAACCGGCCCCCAGTGCAGACCTGGTGGGAACAGGGCGGCCATTTCACCCTGGCGGACCGGCAGGCGCTCTGGCAAATCCAGCAGGAGATATTAGCCCAGATCATCCCCGAACATCGCCGCTGGCAAGACGCCGGCGTGATTGAACTGACGACCAGCCCCTACACCCATCCCATCCTGCCCTTGCTCGCAGATACGGAATCGGCGCGGGTGGCGGTTCCCAACTTGCCTTTGCCGCGGCGGTTTTCTTGGCCCCAGGACGTGACGTGGCAACTCGCCAAGGCTTGGGCCAACTATCAGCAGTACTTTGGCCGTACCCCCAAAGGTTTGTGGCCTTCCGAGCAGTCGGTGAGCCCGGCCATTCTCGACCCGGTTGCCCGCCAGGGGTTCCGTTGGTTGTGCAGCGACGAGGGGGTGTTAGCAGCCAGTTTACGCCAACCGATCCAGCGCGACAGTCAAGGACAAGTGCTGGCGCCGGATTGCCTTTATCGTCCTTACAAAATGCAGACACCAGCCGGGGAGTTGGCGCTCGTGTTTCGCGACCATCGCCTATCGGACTTGATTGGGTTTTCCTACTGTCATTTGCCGGTGGAAACAGCCGTGGCCGATTTTGTCAGCCGGCTGGGACAGATTCATGCCCGCGCCCAAGCAGAGACAACGGCCTCTAACCCGTGGCTAGTGACGATTGCGTTGGATGGGGAAAACTGCTGGGAGTATTACCCGCAGGATGGGGGGCCGTTTTTGGAAGCCTTGTTGAGCGCCTTAAGCCAGGATGAGCGATTTTGTGGGGTGACAGTGTCGGAGTTTTTGGAGCAGTTTCCGCCCCAGGTCACTTTGAATTATTTGCACAGCGGGTCGTGGATTGAGGCCAGTTTCACCACCTGGATTGGCGACCCGGTCAAGAACCGCGCGTGGGATTACTTGGGGCAGGCACGGGCGCTCCTGGCAGCGACGGACAACCCACCAGCGGCAGCCTGGGAAGCGCTAGCGGCAGCAGAGGGTTCCGACTGGTTCTGGTGGTTTGGGGCCGGGCACAGTTCGCGGCTCGACCCGGTGTTTGATGCCCTATTCCGGGAGCATTTGCAAGCCCTGTACCAAAGCCTCGGCCAGCAACCGCCCCGAGAATTGGATTACCCGCTGGAACCGCAGCATTTTCAGGGCGATTACCCGCCAGAGGGGTTCATTCAACCGGTCATTGACGGGCGGGGCGATGAACAGGACTGGTTTCGGGCTGGGATGGTGCGGGTGGGAACAGCGCGGGCCACGATGTACCAACGGCATCCAGTTGAGGCAATTCGCTACGGCGCCGACCATTTGCACTTCTACGTGCGGGTGGACTTTCAGCCCGGATTTGCGCCGGAAAAAGCCGACTTTACCAGCCTCCATCTGGTCTGGTACTATCCGGGGCAACTGGGCCAAACCAGCCCGATTCCCCTAGCGGATGTCCCGGACATTCCCCCCTGCAATTATCGGTTCCGCCACCATTTGGGGGTGCATCTACCGGAACGCTTTTGCTGGCTAGCGGTGGCCGGCGCTGGTGATACCTGGGTCCCCCAACCCACAACCACCCAAATGGCGCTGGAGACCTGTTTAGAAATCGCCGTGCCCTGGAGCGAGTTAAACGTGGCGCCTAATTGGTCGGTGTCTCTGCTGCTGGTGTTGGGCCTGACGGGGCAGTTCCGGGGGTATCTGCCGGAGCAGGGGTTGCTGAATTTTGCGGTGCCGTGAGGGACATCTGCTTAGCCAACCCCACTGCGTAATATCCCAACATCGTCGCTACAGTGAACGCCAGCAACAACAGTACGACGACCAAGGCCGGCCCGCGCCCCGTGATGCCCATCTGCGCCAATTGCCCTTTGCCGGTGGTGATTTCCCCCACAATCAAACAGAGGATGCCCACCATCGCCAAGCGCCCATTCCATTTCTCCGCAAAGTGGGTAAACCCAAAGGTGCCCTCACCCGTCGGATTGACATTGATCTTTGCCAGTAACTGCCGCATGACCGTCCTCAACCGACTCGATTGCTTCTAAGATGTTACATTTTGTTAAGAAGTTTGTCCAGGCAGAGCGCCTATTTTGCCAGGCCATGTTCTAGGGCAAAGCGAACCAGCTCGGTGCGGCTGTTGGTGCCAGTTTTGGCAAAGAGGCGACTGACGTATTTCTCCACGTTGCGAACGCTCGTGTCTAACCGGTGAGCAATCTCTTTGTTCATCAATCCCTGCGCCAGGAGTTCGAGCACACTGCGTTCCCGGGGCGTCAAGTCAATCTCAATCGGCTCTTTGCGGGGAACGCCCCCCTGTTGGGTTAGAAGGGCTTTGATCTCTGCCAGTTGCTGCACCACATCCGGGGACGGCGGCTCTTGTTTGCGCAAGAGGTTTTCAATCACCGCCACCAGTTCTTCTGGGTCAAAGGGTTTGGGGATGTAGGCATCCACGCCAGCGCGAAATCCCGCAATCCGGTCTTTGGTCAAGCCCCGGGCCGTGAGGAAAATGACGGGCAGGTGATGAAAACGGGGGTCGTTGCGCAGTTGTTTGAGAAATTCGTAGCCGTTCACCTGGGGCATCATGATGTCCGAAACCACCACATCAGGACGGTGTCGCTCGAGCAATTCCCAGGCGACTTGGGCGTTAGGGGCAGTGCTGACTGTAAAACCGCTGTCTTCGAGATAGGCTTGGACGGCTTGCCGCAAACCTGGTTCGTCGTCCACCAAGAGTACGTGGGGAGCCATGGCGGCCATTTCCTCGCAGAGGGTCTGGCTACTAACTTAGGCGGATTGAGGGGGGGTCGTCAACGGGAATACCCCTCCTGCTGGGTGTGATAGACTAACAGCCAATCCCAGCATACAGCAGGAGACGTGGCGGCCTGGTTCAAGGGTTGGCGAGAACACTGGGGGCGGTGGTCAGGCTGGCCGGCAGGGGTGGGGGGACTGATGGTCGGCATGATCATCACAGGTCTGCGGCTGGCCGGAGGACTACAGGGTTTAGAGTTAGCCCTTTACGACCAGATGTTGCGCTGGCGACCGGCAGAACCCACTGACAAACGGGTGGTGGTCGTCGAAATTACCGAGGCCGACATCCAGCGATTGGGACAGTGGCCGCTGCAAGACCAGGTACTGACAAAAGCTATCCGGTTATTGCTATCGGCCAATCCGCGGGTGATTGGGGTGGACTTGTACCGCGACATCCCCCAAGAGCCAGGTACAGCCGACCTGTACGCCCTACTCGCCAAAGAGCCAAAAGTCATTACAGTGTGCAAATTGGGAGATGTCCGCAGCCCGGGTATCAAACCGCCACCAGCGATTGCCGCCGCCGCCGTGCCGGAGCGTGTCGGTTTTGCCGATATGGTGGTAGATGCCGGGGGAACCGTGCGCCGGGCGTTATTGGGTGTACAGCCAGACCCAACCGCTGCCTGTCCCACGGCCAATTCTTTAGCTGTACAGACTGCGTTGCGATTTCTCGCGCTTGAGGGCATTCGACCCCAGCAGACGCCCGACGGCAGGATTGTTTTGGGCCGTGGCGTTTTTCCCCGTTTGACCTCCCACAGTGGGCCCTATCAAGGCATCGACGACCGGGGCTATCAGGTGTTGTTGAACTACCGGGGACCGCGGCGGGCCGTTGAACAAGTAACGCTCGGGGAATTGCTCGCGCAGCAGGTGCCACCCGCCTTGATCCAAGACCGGCTCGTGCTGATTGGGACCACAGCCGCCAGCGCCAAGGATGATTTCTACACCCCCTACAGCGCTGGTTTGACCGACGACCAGAAAATGGCGGGAGTGGTGATTCACGGCCAAATTGCCAGTCAACTCATCAGCGCCGCGCTCGACGGTCGCACCCAAATTTGGTATTGGCCAGAGGCAGGGGAAATTCTGTGGATATTTCTCTGGGCTGGGGTAGGGGGACTGCTGGCCTGGCGGTTGCGACATCCTGCCCATTTTCTGCTGGGTTTGACTGGCGGAGCGCTGGCAGTGGTGGGGACTGGCATGCTCCTGTTTCGCTGGGGGGGCTGGATTCCCGTGGTACCGCCAGCGCTGGCGATTGTGGCAACCGGCATCGTGGTCGTTGCTTACACTGCCTACGAAACCGACCGGCAGCATCGGCTGGTGGCAGCGAAGGTCGCCCAGCAACAGGAACAAATCACCCGGCTCCAAAACCTGCTGGAGTCCACCCAAGCCACAGAAGTAGTGACGCCAGGCGTGCCTGCGACTGCATCGCCACACCGGGAAACCGGGTTACTGGCCGGGCGTTACCAGGTGGTGCGTGTATTGGGAGAAGGGGGTTTTGGCCGCACCTATCTCGCCAAAGATACCCAGCGACCCCGGTACCCTGACTGTGTGGTTAAACAACTCAAACCAGGTCGCACCGATTCCCAATTTTTGGAGATAGCCCGGCGATTGTTCAACACAGAAGCCGAAATTCTAGAAGTGCTGGGCCGGCACCGGCAAATCCCCCAATTACTGGCCTATTTCGAGGAAGAGCGGGAATTTTACCTGGTGCAGGAGTACATTGAGGGGACAAGCCTAGACAAGGAACTGGTCCCTGGTCAAAAACGAGACGAAACTTACACATTGGCCCTGCTGCGGGGCATCTTGGAGGTGCTGGCCTTCGTCCATGAGCACAAGGTCATTCACCGTGACATTAAACCAGCCAATATCATCCGGCGAGCCAAAGACCAGCGCTTGGTATTGATTGATTTTGGCGCTGTGAAACAAATACGTCCAATGACTGGCGAGAAGGAAGCCGAATATACCGTAGCGGTGGGCACTCGTGGCTACGCGCCTAGCGAGCAAATGGCTGGACGGCCACAGTTGAACAGCGATATTTACGCCGTAGGAATGATCGCCATTCAAGCCCTAACAGGAATTCCGCCCCGCGATTTAGAACTGCACCCCGATACCGGACTACCCATCTGGCGGCCCCATGCCCAGGTCAGTACTCGCTTGGCTGATATTTTGGATAAGATGGTGGCCTATTTCTACACCGACCGCTACCCCACCGCCCTAGATGTACTCAGGGATTTGCGGGGACTGCCATAAGCTAAGGTAAGAAAAACGACAGCGGGGTTAGTCAGGCATGGAAGAAACCATCTACGTGCAGTTAACCTGGAACGACCCCCAGACTGGGGCAGTGACTCAACACACCTATACCCCGCCCATCGCCATTGGCCGCGAGTACGAACAAATGCCCAGTCGCTTGGGGGGAAAAACTGTCAACCGGGTTGTCCTGCCCGACCGGCAAATTTCCCGGTTTCACGCTTTGATTACCAGTAGCGGCGGGCAAGTGATCCTCACCGACCGCAGCGCCAATGGCACCGAACTTAACGGTGAACGTTTACACCAGGCCAGTCGCGTCCTCCACGGTCATGATGTCATCCGCTTAGGGAGCCACCGCATTACCATCACCCTTGCGACTACCAATGACCCCGACGCCACGCAGATCAATGCCACTACCACTGGTGCTCCCACCACTGTCACCCCCAAACGGTCGTCGAGTTATACAGGACTGATGATCATCCTGGCGCTTGTGCTAGTCATTGTTGCCGCCGCCGCTGCTTGGACATTGGTGACCACTCTCCTGGAGCAGTTCCGTCCCAAACCCGCCCCCACCCAGAGCAGCTATCTGGTCCAATGAAGCAGGAATGGTTTATCTATCCGGTGCAGGTTTATCCCCAAGACACCGATTACGCGGGAGTTGCTTGGCATGGGCGTTACCTGTACTGGTTAGAACAAGCACGAGTGGCCTGGTTACAGGAGCGGGGGGTCCATTTCAGCGATTTAGTGGCTGCTAACTGTGATTTACCCGTTGTGGATTTATCCATTCGCTATCACAAACCTGTTTATCTAGGCGATGAAGTACTAATCAAGGCACGCCCCCGGCCCCGGCAAGGTGTCCGTTTGGTGTGGGATTACGAATTAACTCGCCAAGCCGAACCTGTTTGCACAGCCGTTGTCGCCCTCGTTCCCCTCAATCGGGTCACGGGTAAACTTTACCGGCGTCTACCACCATTGCTGGCCCAAGTGTTCGATAATGAGTTCACATGAAAAAGTATTGAAATGACAATATCTGACTAGGCACTCACCTGACCATGGCGGCTCGTCCGAAGAAAAAACCGAGAGAGCGACGGCAGGCATCCCAGTCGGAAAGCAAACCCCTAGAGGGC
Source organism: Gloeomargarita sp. SKYG116 (assembly GCA_025056115.1). GTDB lineage: Bacteria > Cyanobacteriota > Cyanobacteriia > Gloeomargaritales > Gloeomargaritaceae > Gloeomargarita. The sequence continues at coordinate 47,918 of JANWVM010000002.1, read as the reverse complement.
ATCCAACCAAATTCTAAGAGGAAAAGCTGGAGAGATTCGAGTGCAAAGGGTAGGCGATGCACCTTCTCAATCAGAACTCCTGCAACTGTCGCATCACGATAAAAGTCGGTCACAAAAGCAAGTTGACCCCGTACAACGGATGCGTGGATTCTTAAAAACAGATAAATCTGCCCCTACTGATACCGAAGTGGAAAAAATGCGCGAAGAGTGGCTACTATAGCTAAAATCACAAAACTTGACATAAGCCACGGATAGTTTCATTGACCAAAGATTGCAGATTTTCGATTGCATTTACCTGTAGCTTATGCACCTTTTGCTTAATCCGATACCACACCTGTTCGATTGGGTTCAAATCTGGTGAATATCTGGGCAAATATATCAGCTCGCACCCAGCTGCTTCCACCACTTGCCTAACCGCCGCCGACCGGTGAAAACTAGCATTGTCCATCACCATCTTTTTGCCAGAACCAATCGCCGGTAATAACCACTCACGCAACCAAGTCAAAACTACCTGTAAATTGCAGCTCCCTATCCAGGTTAATGGCTCGATTAATCTCCCGAGATAATCACCACCCATCATACTTACTCTTTCACGTCTCCCACCTGCTTTTTTCCCATAAACCCTTTCACCTTTCTTCCCCCAGCCATACTCATAAACTGCTCGCTGGTCAATGCCGGATTGGTCTATGTAAACGACTTCTTCAGGTTTCACATCCTTCATTTTCTCGAGATACGCTTGCCGCTCTTGCTCGTCTTGTTCTTGGTAGGAGAAAGTTTTTTTTGCGGGTGTAGCCTATCTTTTTAAGCGCCCTACAAATCGTCATACTACTCACACCCCAGACCGCTGCCATTTCCTTTTGGGTCAAACTGGGGTTTGCCTCGACAAACTTGCGAAATTCATCCAAGTCTTTAATCTTATGACTATGCCCCTTTTGGTAACCGGTCTTCGGTGCGCAATCACCGGTTTCAGACCATTGTTTGAGCCAGCGTTGTAACGTGCGATACCCGATGTTCAGCATTTGGCTCACTTCAACGAGTGTTGCACCCTCTAAGACCGCTTCAATAGCTTTCTGACGTAAGTCTGTGCTGTAAGGCATAGACATCACTCCGTAACCTATCAGCCTTATTCTACGTCAGACTAAATGTTTTTAGCTATAACTCTAAATTTACCCTGATTTAATATGTTCTTAACTAAAAGGAGTTATCATTAGAAATTTGCAATTAAATATCTGCTGAAAGCCTTTGCAAAAATTGTAGATGTTGCAGTCTAGAGCTGTTTCCAGCGCTGGTTACGCGGGTTTTCAATGGGAAATTAACTGGTGGGTTAAATTTTTATTGATCTTAGATTTGTCATTGCAAAGTCTCCCTTAAAATGGAGCTGGTGACCGGTGTTGATTTCCCTGTCTTGAACCGGCATGGAACTAGGAGGAGAAATTTCCGATCTGCAACGTCCACTGGCTGGGCATGTGACGCTGTATGACCCGGCTGACCCTTCTGTATCTTGGCACGTGTATCTGGGGCCGACTGGGACTCGTCTGCACTATGCCGGTAGTGGGGTGGGTCGGGCGGAACGGTTCCATTGTCTGATGCAGTTGTTCTTTCCCAAACTGCACGATTGGACGCTGCCGCCGGGCCAGGATGAGTATGACTTTCTCTACCAGCAGGCCCATCGCGGTGGGACAACGTTGGCGGAGGTGCGGCAGATTCTCCTGCGGCTGACTCAGGAGGGATTGGCTCATTTTTTGGTCTTGCTCCATCACAAGTCCCAGGTCAAGCGGGAAGACCACTCGCGCCTGCCGCTCAATCCCATCTTGCTGGCGCTGAATTGGATGGATGTCGTGAAATCGGTGGAAAGAGAAGTGAGAATGTGGGCGGGATTGCGCTACCGGGTGCCGTCGCCATTTGCCCGTTTCCATCTGCCGCCGCACAAGGTGAATCAGTTGTACGAGTTTTGGTCGCTTTGTCCGCGGGAGAGTTATTTGGCCAAGTTGTCACCGCCCCAGCTCCAACGCTGTGTCGAGTTGTTCAGCCGCGACGCCTGTGGGTATGAGTTGGCAAGGGAGTTGCACGCGAGTCCAGCTCAGGTAGTGCAGGGGGTGTTGCCCTTGGTGCAGGCAGGCATTTTGCTGGTGCGTCCGTTTCAGGAGCCGGAACCACCTAAAAAGCTGGGACCAAAGGTAGCCTGTGTAGATGATAGCCCGGCGATTTTATCGAGCGTGACCCAAATTTTACAGCGCAGTGGTTATGAAGTAATCCCGATTGCTGACCCTCGGCAAGTCATTGCCACCCTGGAACAAGAGAAACCGGCGCTAGTGCTATTGGATGTGTTGATGCCGGAGTTGAATGGTTACGAATTGTGCAAGCTTATCCGGCAGCATGCAGAATTACGCCATATCCCTATCGTGTTTTTGACAGGGAAGGATGGCTTGGTGGATAAGGTGCGGGCGAAGTTGCTGGGAGTGCGGGAGTATCTAACCAAACCAGTGGATGCGGAACAGTTGCGCCGGTGTGTCCAGCAGGTTTTGGCTCATGTGTGATGATGGCTCATGATGGAACCGTTGCCCCGTTTAGTGCTGGTTGTGGAGGACGTCATCGCCGAGCAACGGTTGATGATGGCGCTGCTACAACGGGCCGGGTATAAGGTGGTAGGGCAACCGTCGGCGGAAGCGGCCTGGGCTTGGCTGGAAACCCATGGAGCGCCGGCATTGGCGGTGGTGGACATTGGCTTGCCGGGGGAGAATGGACTGGAATTGTGTCGCCGGATTCGGGCGCATCCAGATTGGCATAACCTGCCGGTGGTGATTTGCAGTTGCCGCGACCGGGAAGCAGACCAGTTCTGGGCCAAACGGCAAGGGGCGACGGATTACTTGACCAAACCTTACACGCCGCAACAGTTGTTGAGCATGGTGCAACGATATGTCCGTTAAATCGCCACCGGAGAAGTACGTGGTGCTGCGGTTGGGAGAAAGGGTGCGGCTGGCGTTGCCCCAGTTGGTGGTGCGAGAGGCGTTGGATATGACTGGGGTGGTGGTGTCGCCCATGCCAGGTATGCCGCCCATTTTCCGGGGGATTACAAATTTACGGGGGACTTTTCTGTGGGTTCTGGATACAGGGGCCTGGTTACGGCAGTTAGAACCAGATTTGGCTGTGCCCCAGACGCCGGGCCGGGAGGGGTTAGTGGTGACGGTTGGGCAACGGTCGTTGGTCATGACCATCCAGGGTCGAGAGGGATTTTTGTTGGCGACACCGGCAGAGATGCACCCATTGTCCCGGCTGCGCCATCGGCATCTTTTCCCCCGCATGACCTACTGGGAAGGCTATCCCGTTGCCCTGGTGGACCCAACGGCCTGGTTCCAGATGTTGTATCAATCTGCTGCTGGGAGGTAAGCCATGGAATCATCCCCCACGCCACTGCCGGAATGGTCCACGCAACTGCCGGATGAGGTGCCGGCCACTCGCGAACAGGTCGAGGTGCCAACCGACCCCCTGCTGGCACTCTACCTGCAAGGACAGGACGCCTGGGAAATGGGCGATGTGGAAGGGGCGCGCCGGTTATGGCAGCAGGTGGTGGACCAAGACCCCCAGGGAAGTTATGGACAGGCGGCCCGGGCAGCGTTGCAGGAATTGCCTCCACCATTGGAGATGGAACCGCTCCCCGTGCCGGCGCCACGTTTTTCCCTCCAGCGTTGGTGGCAATGTCTGCCATTCCGCCAGAAATTAGCGGCGATTCTGTTGCTTTGGACGACAGTACCGGTGGTAATTTTCACGCAAATCCAGGTGCAGTCGGTGCGGCAGACGGTGAGGGACAAGTTTGAAACCAGCCTGCGGCAAGGGATGGTCACCTTGGAGGAGGAGTACGTGCAGTGGCTGGTGACGGAATCCCAAGCGCAGGCGCAAACTCTAGCCCGCCTGTTAGAACGCAATCCCAGCTTAATCACCCAGGCGAATCCCCTCATGCAAACTCTACTAACGGAGGGACTGGCCACCCATGAGCGGGATTACCCCGAAATGACCAAGAACCTGCGGCTGGTTTTAGACGCCCAGGGTCGGGTACGCCAGCACCATGTGGTGGTGGTTCCAGAAGAACAGCGAAATATGCCGCTCCTAGAACCGGACCCGGCCATCCCCCTGCCCCCCTATCGCGCCCAGCGGGTGACCTTGCCAGCCGGTACTAACCTGGGACAACTACCCTGGGTCAAGCAGGCGCTGACTACGGGAGAGCCAGTGGCTGGTTTAACGCTGGTGTCCTCTCAGGAGGACCGGCAGAAGCTGGGGATTGACACCCAGATGCAGGGAATTGGTCTGTTGGCAGTGGCGGTGCAGCCGGTGAAACAGCGGGAGAAAGTGCTGGGGGCAGTAGTAGTTGGCAGTGTACTCAACCGTAACCATTGGTTGGTGGACCACCCCCAGCGCCTGTACGGTTGGCCCCTGCTTGCGGTGTATGCACGGGATGTCCAGGTAACGACCAATATTCCCGACCCACAGAATCCCACGCAGCGGGCACTGGGACAACTGGCTCCGGACCCTGTGGTGCAAGCCCTGCTGCAGGAGGGACGGAACCAGCAATTGACCACCCTGAAGCTGGTTCGCCCCGACGGGCGGCAGAAGGAATACCTGGCCCTGTTTCGCCCGCTACGGGGTATTCCAGTCAGTGACGACCAACAGCTAGATGGCAGAGATGAACCAGAACTGGGACCCGTGGTAGGGTTACTGGCTGTGGGACGCCCCCTGCAGGAATTAGAGCAACGCCTGTGGGACTATACCAGTGCCACCTATGGGTTGGGATTCCTGATTTTACTCATCGCCTGGGGGCTGGGATGGTGGGCAGCCCGTGTCTTGGCTGAACCCGTGCGGCGGTTGAGTACCTATGCTAAGGTGCTGGCCCAAGGTCAATACCAGGAACGCCTCAGCCTACCCGGTCAGGATGAATTTGTCCTGTTAGCGCGGGAAATGAGCCAGATGGCCGCAGCAGTGGAAACCCACGTGGCGACTCTCCAGCGGCAACAACAGGAAGCCGACACAGCCCGCCAACAGTTGGAAGCCGATGTGATTCAGCTCCTAACTGATATTGAAGGGGCGCAGCAGGGAGATTTGACTGTGCGGGCGCAGGCCGACAGCGGGCCAGTTGCGTCAATCGCCGATGCCTTTAACGTTACCGTTGCCAGTTTGCGGACGTTGGTAGGCAATGTCCGGGCGACTGCCGACCGGGTCACCACCCTGGCGGGGCATTCGGAAGCAGCGGTTGTGAACTTGGCTCAGGCGGCGCAATCCCAGGAATTGGAACTCACACAGGCGCTGGCGCTGGCGGCAGAAAATGCCCAGGCGATCGAAAACATTGCCCAGAGTGCTGCCGAAGCGGCGGTCACGGCCCAATCCTCGCTGCAGGCTGCCCAGGAGGGACAACAGGCCATGGATGCCACTGCCCAGCTCTACGCCCAAATCCGAGAAGCGGTGGGGAAAACCTCCAAAAAAGTCAAACACCTGGTGGGGTCGAGCCAAGAAATCAGCCAGGTTTTAGCCATCATCCAAGAAATCAGTGTGCAAACCAACCTGCTCTCCTTCAATGCCTCTCTAGAGGCCGACCGGGCGGGGGAACATGGAGAGGGATTCCGGTTGATCGCCGACGAGATTGGCCAACTCGCTAACCTGGTGCGTAAGGAAACGGTCCGCATTGAAGCCCTGGTGCGCAACATCCAACAGGATACTGCTGAGGTGTCTCATGCAATGGAAAGCAGCACCGGCGCGGTGGTCGAAGGGTCGCTCTTGGTGCAAAAAACCCAGCAGGTGTTGCGACGGCTGGCCGCGCTTTCTGACCAAATGACCGCCTACCAGGAGGCGATTGCCCAGCAAACCCGCACCCATTCCCAGGTGTCGGCCCAGGTGCAAACGGCGATGGAAAATGTCGCAGCGATTGCCACCACCACCTCCGGGGCTGCCCAGGAAGTTGCCGTTGCCCTGCAGGAGCTAGGGGAAGAAGTGCGACAGTTACAACAGTTCGTTCAACAATTCCGCTTGCAAGCCTGAGGTAGTCACCCATGCACGGCGACCCCTTGAACCAGGACCTGTTGACTCAGTTGATGACGGAGGCTCGGCAGGGTTTTTTGGAAGAGGAGGCCCCCTTGTACGTGGCGGCCCTGCGCCAGGGGATTGCTGCGCCCCAGTGGGATTATGACCAACTGATGCGCGCGGCTCACACCCTCAAAGGCGGCGCCGGTACCTTCCAAATGCGGGCCTTGCAAACGCTGGCGCATCACCTGGAAGACCTGCTCGAACTCATGGGCCAACGCCGCCTGCCAGAGGGAGAACCTTTGGTGCGACGCGGGGTAGAGGAACTGGCCTGGTTGCTGGATAACGTCCATGACCCGACAGTAACCGCCGACCCCGAACTCCTCCAGGCCATTGCGGCGTTGGTCACCCAGGCCCGACCGGCAGCTCCCAACCCAGAGGAGGAAGTGCGGGCAGCTTTGACGGGTGCGCTGGAAGACTGCCTCCAGGTGATTGAAACTCGTTTGCAGCAAGGGGACCTGTCCGCCTGTCACGAACTATGGGAGAATTGCACCTTTCTGGCCGAGGAACTCCAACTGCCCTGGTTGGCTGCTGCTGTAAGCCCTCTGCAACAACAATCCGACTTGGCGCTGGCGCAACAAATCATTACCCAGATTCGCCGGGAACGGGACCAGTCTTTGGGTCTAACGCCCCCTGTTCTCCCACCGCCTGTCCCGCCTGCTGAACTGGAAATCCCTACGGTTACCCATGTGCGGTTGCCCTTGCAGACCGTAGAGTTTCTGGCCAATACCGGCGGCGACCTGCTGCTGTATCTGGAAAAACTGAGCGGTCAACAGGAGCAACTAGAAGCCACCATTCGCCATTTGAAGGAGTTAGTGGCCAGCTTTGCACCGGTGCGAGAGCGGATGGAGGAAGTCTATGAGCAATTGGCTATACAACACCGGGCCACCGAAGGCGCTGAGTTTGACCCCCTGGAGATGGACCGCTTCAGCGCTTTACACGAAACCCTGCAAGCCTGCCAGGAGTTTGTGGCCCAAGTGAGCGAAAGCGCCGAAGATTTGGACTTGGTGACCCGCAGCACCGCCCGCGAACTGGTCAGTCTCCGCCGCAACCTCAACCAAATCTACAGCGAATCCACCAAGGCCCGCCTTAACCCTTTTCACACCTTGACCGGTCCCTTTACCCAGAAAATCCAGCGGCTCGCTCAGCGTTATGGCAAACAGGTGCAGTGTCATGTTCAGGGCGCCGATGTGTTGCTAGACCGGCTGTTGCTGGATCAACTCAAGGGACCCCTGACCCACCTGGTCAATAACGCCTTCGACCACGGGATTGAACCCCCTGCGGAACGACTGCAACAGGGCAAACCAGCGGCTGCTTGCATCACGTTGAAAGCCCATGTCCAAGGAAACCAGGCCCTGATCAGCATCCACGACGACGGGCGGGGGGTGAACCTGGAACGGGTGTACCAAAAAGCCCGCGAACGGGGGTTGACCCAGGCTCCCTACGACCAGTTGACACGCGAAGAGATTTTGAACTTTTTGTTTGTGCCGGGCTTTTCCACCAGTGAACAGGTGTCGGAACTGTCGGGCCGAGGGGTGGGACTTGACGCGGTGCGTACGGAAATTCGCCAGTTAGGGGGCACAGTAGAAATCACCTCCGAACCGGGTCATGGCACGCAAGTCACTCTGCGATTGCCCCTGGCGGTGAGTCTGCTGCCGCTGTTGATTGTGCGCGCCCAGGGCCAGCAATTGGGTTTTTTGGCCGACAGCGTGCTGGACATCTTGCGGGAAGTGCCGCGAGAACGGGATTTTCACCAACCCTTCACCCTCTCCTGGCGCCACCAGGATATTCCCATCTACCTGCCCGAACACCTCCTGGATTACCACCAACCGCTCGACCCGCCCCTGGCGCAAGCCATCCTGGTCCTCGCTGGCCCGCAGGGACAACCTTTTGGCTTGCTGGTGGATGAACTGAGCCAAGTGCAGCAACGGATGGTGAAACGCATTGAAGAGGTGTTTCCCCTGCCCCCCTATCTGGTCGGTGCCGCAGTCCTGCCGTCCGGCGCCTCCATTGCCGTGTTGTTACCGAGCCAACTCCGGCGGGCTGGCCCTCGCACCTCGGCGTCTCTAGCGGTTGAATCACCGGTTGCCAAACCAACCATCTTGGTCGCCGAAGACTCTGTTTACACCCGTCGCCTGATTAGCAGCGTCCTAGACCAAGCTGGTTACCACATCTTGACCTGTCGGGACGGGCAAGAAGCCTGGGAAACCCTCTTACAAAATACGGACAAAGTCCAGTTAGTGCTGACCGACTTGGAAATGCCCCGCCTCAACGGTTGGGATTTGGTGCAGAGCATGCGGGCGCATTCGCAAACCCAGCACCTGCCTGTGGTGATGCTCACGTCCCGCACTGGCGACCGTCACCGGCACAAGGCAGCCCAATTAGGGGTCAACGATTATCTGGGCAAACCCTGCAATCCTCAGGAACTGCTGGCGACGATTGGACGATGGGTGCCCCGGCCTCAATAAGCGCTTCCGTCGTGTGAATCAATTGCCGCAGTTGGTCGAGCAGCGCCGGGTCTGCCTGTTGCCATAACCCCCGCTGGTGCGCTTCCCACAACCGTTCTGCCATACTCCACAGCGCCCAGGGATTGGTTTGGGTGAGAAAGCGGCGTACTGCCGGGTCGAGCAGGTAGGCCCTGGCAATGCCGGCATATATCCCATCGTCGCCCAGACCCGTTGTGGCGTCGTAGGCAAAGAAATAATCCACTGTCGCAGCCAATTCAAACGCTCCCTTGTACCCATGCCGCATCATGGCCTGAATCCATTTAGGGTTGACCACGCGGGTGCGATACACGCGCCGGAGTTCCTCTTGCAAGGTACGGATGCGGATGGCGGTTGGGCGGGCGTGGTCCCCGTGATAGACCACTGGTGTTTGCCCCGTGAGCGCGCGAATGGCAACGGTTAACCCCCCCTGGAATTGGTAGTAGTCATCGGAGTCCAGGATGTCGTGTTCGCGATTGTCCTGGTTATGCAGAACGATTTGCGTGGTTTGTAAACGCTGGCGCAGGGCGGCTGGGGCGACGGTTCCCCACTCGCTGTCGGTGTAGGCGTAGGCGCTCCAGTTCAAGAAGGCGGTCGCCAAATCGGCAGGCGTCTCCCAGTTGCCGGCGGCGATGAGGCCTTGCAAGCCAGCGCCATAACTGCCTGGTTTTGGCCCGAAAACGCGGATATAGGCGTGGTCAGGGGGCAACCCCTGGTCCTGTAATACTTGTTGGTCGTGGGGAATTTGCGCAACGAGGGGATTGTCCTGGGGGGATTCCTCTAAGGCTGCCACCGCCCGCACCGCCTGGCTGAACAGGTCGAGCAGGTGGGGAAAGCTGTCGCGGAAAAATCCCGACACCCGTAACGTCACATCCACGCGGGGGCGACCCAGGTAACGGAGGGGCAAAATTTCCCAATCCACCACCCGTCGGCTGGGTCCTGCCCATACTGGTCGCACCCCCAGCAACGCCAACGCCTCCGCAAAATCCTCTCCCCCGTTGCGGATCGTCGCCGTACCCCAGATGGACAAGGCCAGCGTGCGGGGGTACTCACCGTGGTCCTGGGTGTAGCGCTCGATCACCGCCTGGGCTGCCTGTTGCCCCACCTGCCAAGCCATTTCTGTGGGAATCGCCCGCACATCCACGCCGTAGAAATTGCGACCTGTAGGCAAGACCTCGGGTCGGCCACGGCTAGGCGCTCCTGCTGGACCGCTGGGCACATACTCCCCGGCCAGTCCTCGCAGTAGATGCGTGATTTCCTGAGGAGTTTGCCGCAGGCGCGGGAGCAGCGTCGTCGCTAGCCAATCCAGGACCTGCGCTGCTTGCGGACCTGGAGGTGGGTCGTAGGGCTGGCCCTGCAGGAGTTGCGCCACCCAAACGGCTGCCTGTTCCTCCAACGCTGCTATCAGTTGGCGCCGCCGCTCAGGTTTGTTCACTTTCCGGTGGGTTCTCCGGTTCCCGCTCCAAGGTTTGGTTCAACCGCCGGACATATTCCTCAAAGGCCTGCTTGACCAACCATTCCGGCGCACTGGCGTCCCGGAGTTGCTGCCAAAAGGGGCGGCTCATCAGGTGAATCAGGTAATCACACCGGCCCTGCAGCCCGTCCTGCTGGGAGTCAATATGTTTTAACCCCTGTTCCAGCCGGTCCCAGCGCCCCTCCAGATTGTCCCAAATCTCCCGAATCAGTTTCGATAATTCCCGAATGCAGTGATGCGCATCCTCTACCTGCTGAATCAACGTTTCCACCTGGCGGGCCAGCACTTGGTTTTCGTGGGCCAGGCGCTCAACCATGTCCAAAATGCGGCCCAGATTTTCCGGTGTTACTGCTAAAGGTCGGGAAGAAGGATTCATAGGTCAGCCACTATCTGTGTTGATAATTGTAACCCAAACCGCTGACCGCTTCTGGCTGAAAAATCGGTTAAATTGAAATGAATTACATTTCCCCTTGCGCACAAGCCATGACAGGAATCTATCACCGCTGGTTACGGCTGGGGTTGGGGTTGCTAACGGTCGGATTGACAGCCCCCGCGCCAGCCCAGACCCCTCTAGAGAATAACCCCAAAGCCATTTTGGATGAAGCCTGGCAGATTATTGACACGCACTACGTGGACCCCAAGTTCAATCGCGTGAACTGGCAGCAGGTGCGCCGGGACTTGCTCAGCCGCGAGTACACCTCGAAAGCCCAAGCCTACGCAGCGCTGCGAGCGGAATTGAGCAAACTAGGCGACCCCTACACCCGTTTTCTCGACCCCCAGGAATTTCAAGCCTTGATCAATCAAACGGCTGGCGAGTTCTCTGGGATCGGGGTGCGTTTGAAGTTGGACGACGAGCAGGAACCGCCCCGCATCACCATTGCCGATGTGGTGGACAATTCCCCTGCCGCCAAAGCGGGGATTCGCCCAGGCGATGAACTGGTCTCCGTCGCCGGTCGCAGCACGCGCGGCATGAGCTTGGAAGACGCCAGTCGCCTCATCCGCGGACCCGCCGGCACCGTATTGCGTCTGGAAATTCGCCGCCCAGGGATGACCGAAACCCTGCCGCTGCAACTCACACGCGCGTGGATTGAAACCCAAGTAGTGGACTATGCCCTCAAGCGGGAACAGGGACGCGCCATCGGCTTGATCCGGTTACAGGGATTCAATGCCCACGCCGCCGAGCAGATGCGTAAGGCCCTCCAGTCCCTCCAGCAGCAAGGCGCCCAGGCGTACATTCTGGATTTGCGGGGCAATCCGGGGGGCTTACTCAGCGCCAGCATTGAAATCACCCGGATGTGGTTGCAGCAGGGACGCATCGTCAGTACGGTCGGGCGGCAAGGGGAACGGGAGGTTTTTCAGGCCAATCGCACGGCCCTGGTGGACGAACCCCTCGCTATTTTGGTGGACCATCGTTCGGCCAGCGCCAGTGAAATTGTTGCCGGCGCCCTCCAGGACCACAAACGCGCAGTGGTGATTGGCAGTCCCACCTTTGGCAAGGGGGTTGTCCAGGCGGTGCATCGGCTGAGCGATGGGTCAGGGTTAACCGTCACCGTCGCCCACTACTACACCCCTGCCGGTCGGGACATTACCCGCAAGGGGATTCACCCCAATCTGGTGGTGGAACTGAGCCGGGCTGAGCGCCAAGCCTTACCCCAGCGTGCTACCGATACCACCCCCCGGCGGGACCCGGTCTATGCCCGAGCAGTGGAATGGTTGACCAAAGCCCTGGCTGACCGCCGCCAGAAACCCGCGAGTAACCAGAGCCGCACACCCGTCGCTCCCCGTACCCCTGGCTAGGCTTTGCTGAACTCCAGGCCCATTTGCCGGGCGTACCGTTCCATAAACCGCATAAACCGGTCCCACTCTTCCGGCGAACGCATGATATAGCGCGCCTCGATAGCGTGGGGTTTGCCATTGCGGAACTTGGCTTGCACATCCCGCGTGACCAGCTCTCCCTCCTCATCCACCAGGTACATACCGGTAATCTCACCCAGGTTGGTCTCCGAACGCTCCAGCACCCTGGGTTGCTCAAACCGGAAACGGGCTGTGCCATTTGTGGCATCCCGGGAGCGAGTGAGATAGACCTCTGGAACGGTTTCCTCGTCCACACCCCGAATAAATTGAATTGCAGCCATAGCCACCTACAACCAACAGTTGGTCTAGCTTAGCGCGTTCCGCTTGGGTAAGACCACTAGGTAGCGGTCCGGTTCTTGCCCCCGGCTGACGGTCTCCAGGTCCGGGTACTTTTGAAACAGGGTATGCACTTGCCGTCGTTCCGCCGCGGAGAGATGGGGAATCGCCACCTCCTTGCCCGTTGCCCGTACCTGCTCGGCTGTCCGCGCCACCAGCACTGCCAATTCCTGTTCCCGCTTGGCCCGGTAGCCCGCCAACTCCAACGTGAAGGGAAATTGTTCCTCTGGCGGCAAGTGCAGGTTGAGATTCACATTGGCCAAATACTGCAACGCATCCAGCACCGCTCCCTGCGGTCCCAGCAGAATCGGCACCTGCGCCGGGTCCTGGGGTTCAATCACCAACCACTGCCGCTGGGGGTCGACTCGCACCGACGCATTGATCCGCGCCATGGCAAAAATGGCCTGCAACCACTGCTGCCCCCGCGTCAACTGCTCTGCTGACATCCTCGCTGCTGTCCTTCCGCTGCACCTTACTGTGTACCATTATGCCCACTCCCCGGTCACACCGATTGGCTTAAGAAACCCTTAAAGATGGGTTAACTGGGGAGGTGTTTGTGGTGCAATATAGAATTTTTTGTGGGACAAATCACTGCCCCTATGGAACACAAATCCTCAAAGATTTATTGAGGGCGAGCAGAAACTGATTGAATTTGTTTATGATGGGGATCAAGGATAACTGTTAATAAACTCGTTTTGAGAGGATTACCAAAAATGCAATCAGGCATTATTCGTTGTCCCAATTGCGGTCAGTATGCCCAGCGTTTTCTACACATGGAATCGGGTTGGCTGGAAACCCAATGTCCCCACTGTGATTATCTGATGGTGCAACACCCCCACAGCGGTCAGGTGATTGAGGCCTATGCTCCCGGCCTGTACCCCTAACCAGCAAAGCCCGCAACAACCAACCCAGCGAACGCCATTCTCCCGGTACATACTGCTCCTGCCACTGACCGGGCCGGCAAAACAGCAGGGGGATGAGTTGGCGTTCCTGCGCGAGGGTCACGTTAGTCCAACGAAGTTCTATACGCCGGTCGGTCGTGGGTTGCACCTGAGCGGTCAAGGTCATACCAGTTTCGGGAAAATGCACAGTTGCGGGTCCGGCGTGCAAGCGTCCTTGGGTCAAAACCACGACGGCGCCCGTTTCGGATAACTGTTCACTCATCCCCCAGGCAGTCATCGTTCCCTGGCGAAACTGCACCAGTTGTCGTAACGCGAACCAGGGGTAGGGTGAGGGGCGCGGTGCGTCTACCAGCGCGAGACAGGCCAGGCACAGCATCAGCAAATTGTAAACACTCCACACCCAAACCCACTGCCAACCTTGGACATGCATCAACCAGACAAAGCCGGCAAAATTCACTCCCAACAAGACCAGCAGCGGCACGATAAACTGCCAATTCACCACGTAGCGCTCGTTACACAGCCCCTTGGGAGTGACGCGAAAGCCCTGACCAAAGGGACGCCACAGGGTCGCCAGTAGGGTCAGGCTCAAGGGCCAGCAGGTCACCAGGGCATACAAGTCGGCAAACACCACCGCACGGCTGCGACGGTTCAGCCAGGGCCAGACAATGAATTGCGCCAGGTAGTAGGGCAAAAAGTAATAGACCACCTCGCTCGGGGTTGCCCGCAACGGCAGCGCCTGGAAAAGCACTACCGGCAACGGCAGCAGTAAAAACCCCAAACGCGCCCAGCAACTAAACCAATGCAACAACCCTTCCAGGTGGGCCAAGCGCTGGCGCCAGTTCAACCCCGGAATCGTCAGGGGATTGCAATCCAGAAACAGTCCCTGCACGGTTCCCCGCGCCCACCGCAGCCGTTGCCGGATATGAGCCGCTATCGTCTCCGCCGCCAGGCCGGCGCTGAGTTTTTCCTCCAGGTAAACCACCTCGTAGCCCAGGGCCGACAGCTTGATGCCAGTGAAGTAGTCCTCGCACAGGGACTCGGTCACAAACCCCCCGATGGCTTCCAGGGGCGCCCGCCGCACCACAAACGATGTTCCTGAACAGGTTACCCCCTGCACCCCGTCTCGCATCGGCTGCACTTGCCGGTAAAACACTTCTTCCTCCGGTGTCAGCACTGCGCTCAGGCCCAGGTTGTGGGCAATCGGGTCAGGGTTGTAGAAGGTTTGGGGAGTTTGCACCAGCGCCACCCGCGGGTTTTGGAAAAAGCCCACCGTGCGAGTCAGGAAATTGCGAGTTGGCACAAAATCGGCGTCAAACACGGCAATTAACTCGCCTCGGGTGCGCGCCAGGGCATGGTTCAAATTCCCCGCTTTGGCGTGCCGGTTGTCGGGGCGGGTGAGGTATTCACAACCCAACGCCTGGGCCAAGGCACGAATTTCTGGGCGGCGCGTGTCGTCTAGCAGATAGATTCTTTTGGGTTCATAATCCAACGCTTGGCATCCCAAGATGGTGCGCTTCAGGACAAAAGCCGGCTCATTGTAAGTGGGAATCAGGATATCCACCGTGGGACGGTAATGCCCTGCGGTAACAGCCAGGCTGTACACCTCTGCTTCTGGACGCCGGTCACGGGTTTGGGCCATCAAAAACAGCTGAATCCATCCCCCCGCCGACCCCAATACCTCCAGCCCCAGCACGGCCACTGAAAATAACCCCAGTCCTAGCGACTCCCACCGCAACGTTGCCAGCACTCGCCAGAGCAGGTAGCGTCCCGCCAGCACCAAGAACAACGCCAGCACCCAAAATCGCGACCATTTGCCCGGACGCGGATAACAACGGGTGATGACCCAACAAACCGCTACCGGACACAGAACCATTCCCCACAGCGGCAGTGGCTCACGCACCGGCACGGTAAACCCATCGGCAAGCGCCCAGGCCACCACCAGTCCTGATAGACCCATCCACAGCCACTGCCACCGGCCCAAGGGTACACCCGCAATCCCATAACGCTGGCGTCGTGTCATCACGCCCAACTCCCTGCGTTCCTGATGGCAATACGGCAACGGCGTGGCAACGGTTTTCAGCGAGACGGGAACCCCGGCAAATTTCCCTTCTCCAACTGTCGCAACATGCGCTGGGGAGCGCTCGCTTGGGCTACTTCCACCATCCGGTCCAGCGACGTTTCGGCCACATACTTGAGGGCCGCCGCCAGATGTTCCCGGTGGGGACAAGCCTCGCCCAGCACACAGCCGTTGACGCAGGCTTCAGCACAGTTGATGGGTGGTTGCATAGGATTGTTAAGAATTCTAAATAGTTATACTTTACCGGCTGATGGGAGCACCTGGCAAATTCGGGAAGGAACCCCCCTACATAGAAAAAGTCCTGGTAAAGTGCTAATGGAAATTCTGGCATTTCAGGGAGGACAGTCATGGTCGGCGCAATGTTACGGCGGATGGTGGTTGGGGTTGGTCTGGTAGTGAGCGTGTGGGCTGGACCGGTGTGGGCAGCAGACAGAATTTTGGTGCGATTTGGGCCGATTAGCACCCCCGTGGAAGTCAAGGATTTACAAACTCTAGCGGCGACGGGCCAGGCATCGGAGCGGTTGGCCACGCTGCTGGGTCTGATGGGATTAAAGCCCGCCGACGCCCAGCGGTTTTTATCCCAATCGGTCCCCATGTCGCCTGATAATCTCAACCGGATTGTGAACAGCTTTGTCGGCAACTTGGTTTTGGCGCAGGTAGCCACGTTTGTCCAGCCAGCCAACGGTGGGGATGGGGTCACAGCCTTGAAAACGGGATTATCCCAGGCCATCCAAAACAATTCCCTGAGTTTGATCAACCTCATCCAGAGTTATCCCGGCGACATCAACCTGGATGCCCAGCGGGGCATGGCCATTTACCGGCAAATTCAAGCGGACGCCCAAAATTTGCCCCAAGTGCTAGCGGCCCTCGATGAAATTTTGCCCTTGCTGGCGCCGGGATTTAAGTTCAGTGCTGGTTGTATCCCCCGCTAGGATGGAACGCTGGGATGCGCTACTGGTGGCGGGGATATTGGCGCTGCTGCCGCTCCTTTTGCACACGCAGGGGTTGGTTGTGGCCGTGCTCGCTGCCTTGGCGCTCCTGGCACAAGCGCAACATTTACCATGGACGGCGCAGGGGTTGGGACTCATGGCCGTGCTGGTGGGGATTTTGCCGACGTGGCAGTGGCGGCGGTCCAATTGGCATCCCCCCCTCAGCGACGTTGACATCTTGATGCAAACGGTGGCGGAATGTACCCAACGGCGCTGGGGCGCGTTGCTCGTGCTGTTGAACCCCCAGGCGACCATTCCCAGCACCTTGCCAGGGGTGACCATCCAAGCCCAATTATCAGTGGAGTTACTCCTGAGTTTGTTGTCGCCGTTGAGTCCCCTCCACGATGGCGCGGTGGTGATTGGCAATGGTTTAGTGGTGGCGGCTGGCGTGATCGTGCCGATTTCGACGCAACCCCTGGCGTTTGGATTGGGCACACGACATCGAGCGGCGCTGGGCGTGACGGAGCAGCAACCGGACTGCTGGGCCATTGTAGTCTCCGAAGAAACGGGGCAGGTGGCCTTGGCCTGGCAGGGACAGTTGTGGGTTGACCTGACGCTGGAGCAGTTGCGCGCCCATCTGGAACCACAGAAAAATCGCCTATGATGCTCATACAGTCCATCGAGGCCGCTGACCAGTATGATGACTAACTACCAAGGGAATTCGTCGCTCCTGACGTTGCCTGCTGACCTGGACCCCCAACGGCTTCCCCAACATGTGGCAGTCATCATGGATGGCAATGGCCGCTGGGCGCAAAAACGGCATCTGCCTCGGATTATGGGCCATCAACAGGGGGTAGCGGCGTTAAAAGAATTGGTGCGCTGTTGCCGGGACTGGGGGATTCCTCACCTGACCTGCTATGCCTTCTCGACCGAAAACTGGGGTCGTCCCGGCCTGGAAGTGGAATTTCTCCTGACCTTGTTCGAGCAGGTGTTGCGCCAGGAACTAGAGGAACTGATCCGCGAGCAGGTGCGGTTAGAATTTGTTGGTCACCTGGCCGCCTTGCCGCCCCGACTCCAGGCGCAGATTGCCGAGGCAGTGGAATTAACCCGCCATCACGAGCGCGTTTGGCTGACTGTCGCGACCAATTACGGCGGGCGTCAAGAAATCGTGCAAGCCTGCCAGACCTTGGCGCGCCGGGTGCAACGGGGGGAACTTGCACCAGAGGACATTGACGAAACCCAATTTGCCCAGCACCTGTACACAGCAGCCAGTCGCGACCCCGATTTACTGATTCGCACTAGCGGGGAAATGCGGTTGAGTAACTTTCTCTTATGGCAGGTCGCCTACGCTGAACTCTACATTACAGACACCCTCTGGCCGGATTTTGACCGCGAATGCTTTCACCAGGCCCTACGGGCTTTTCAACAACGTCAACGCCGCTTTGGTCGGCTCTAGTGCGCAAAAAGAACCCATTACCGATATGATCGGGGGAAAGAAGGGAACGGGTACATATAAAAATAGTTAATAGCTACTGACGCGAGAGCACGTTGGCTCTAACCCCTGCTATGAACGAGCTACCTTTCACCCTTGACCAGTTGCGCATCTTGAAGGCGATTGCCGCCGAAGGCAGTTTCAAACGCGCTGCCGACAGCCTTTACGTATCCCAGCCGGCGGTGAGTTTACAAGTGCAAAACCTGGAACGGCAGTTGAATGTACCTTTGTTCGACCGGGGGGGACGGCGAGCGCAATTGACCGAGGCTGGCCACCTGTTGCTGCATTACGGCGACAAAATTCTGGCCCTATGCGAAGAAACCTGCCGGGCGCTGGACGATTTGCAGAACCTGCAAGGGGGCACCTTGACCGTTGGTGCGTCCCAAACCACCGGCACCTATCTCATGCCGCGCTTGATTGGCCTGTTTCGCCAGCGCTATCCCCAGGTGTCGGTGAAATTACAAGTGCATTCCACCCGTCGTACCTGCTGGAGCGTCGCTAACGGGCAACTGGACTTAGCGATCATCGGGGGAGAGGTGCCGCCGGAGTTGCAGGATTCTCTGGATGTGCGGGCCTTTGCCGAAGACGAACTCGTATTGATCCTGCCCCCCAAACACCTGAGCGGTCGGGGCGATGTAATTTCCCGCGACGAACTGTATCAACTGCGCTTTATCGCTCTGGAGGCTCAATCCACGATTCGCAAGGTCATTGACAAAATCCTGAGCCAGTACGACATTGACACCAGCCGTTTCCGCATTGAAATGGAACTCAATTCCATCGAAGCAATCAAAAATGCTGTGCAGTCGGGCTTAGGGGCGGCGTTTGTGTCTAGTTCCGCCATCAGCAAAGAACTGGAACTGGGGACATTGCAGCGGGTGCGCATTGAAAACATTGTGCTGCGGCGGATTCTCTGGCTGGTCTCCAACCCCAATCGCTACCAATCCCGCGCCGCCGAAACCTTTGTGCGAGAAATCCTGCCTTTGTTTCCCAACCTGCTCCCGGACGCCTTGAAAACCCCCGTAGGAGTCCAACCCTGATGGGGTGATCATCGGCCTGACCGGGGGCATCGCCAGCGGTAAATCCACGGTTGCTGCCTACTTACAACAGCACTACGGTATTCCTGTTTATGATGCCGATATTTACGCGCGGCTGGCCTTGGCACCTGGCACGCCGGCTTGGCAGGCAGTGGTACAACGCTATGGCTCGCAGGTGTTGCTGACCAATGGGCACATCAATCGTCGCTGGTTAGGAGAACGTATCTTTGAGGAACCAGCCGAACGGCAATGGTTAGAAAGTTGGATTCATCCCTGGGTACGGCAATGTTACGCCCAAATTCCCCCAGCCACTGGGCCAGTGGTGTATAGCATTCCGTTGCTATTCGAGGCCCACATGACCGACCTCGTGCAGCAGGTATGGGTGGTGTGGTGTACAACTAAGCAGCAGTACCAACGGCTCATCAGCCGCAATCAATTGACCGAGGCCCAGGCGCACGCTCGCATCACCGCCCAATTGCCTCTGCCACTCAAGATGCTCTGGGCTGACCGACTGTTAGATAATTCCAGGACGCTAACGCACCTGTACCAACAAATTGACCAGTGTGTGGCCGCCTTCAAATGAACAAATGGCTTTCCGGTTGAATGTTCACTTCCATGGGCACAGCCGCAGGTTCCACTTGCAGGGCATAAACAATCGCATCGGCGGCGGTTTCGGGCCGGAGCATCTTACTGCGGTCCACCTTGAGAGTGATGTTGTCCCAGAAGGGGGTGTCCACACCGCCAAAGTAAAACAGCGTGACTTTGATATTGTAGCGACGCAATTCATCGGCTAGGACTTTGGTCGCTCCGACTGCTCCAAACTTGGACGCGCAGTAAGCCGCCGCCAACGGCATGGTGTGTTTGCCCAGGATGCCAATCACGTTGCAAATGTGCCCAGAACGCTGGGTTTTCATCACCTGGGCCGCCGCCTGCATTGCGTAGAAATTCCCTTGCAAATTCACCGCCAATTGACTCGCCAAATCTTCGGGCGTTAGCTTGTCCCAGGACTTAAAGACACCTGCTCCCGCGGCATTCACCAGCACGTCAATCCGGCCCAAAGTGTGAACGGCTTGGGACATAAGTTGCTCCACCTGGGCTGGCACCGTAATGTCCGTAGGAATGCACAGCGCCCCTGGCACTCCCAGCGCCTGCAACCGTTCACCGCGTCGCGCCGCCAGCACCAACTTGGCTCCCAAGGGTTGCAACCGCTGCACAACCGCCCGGCCAATGCCCCCAGTTGCTCCCACAACCACTACGACCTTGTCCTGCATGGTCTTTACATTTCTTAAAACTTTTTCAAATATAGCAAACCGCTGGGCGTGTCACAATGGGCGGGACTACAGGGATTCAAACTCATCCCAGGTCAGTCATGCTTGCCGTATGATACTTCGCAGGGTGCCAGCGGCAATTTCCCGGTGCGCCGGGACAATAACTGTTCGTGTCTGGCCTGCTGCTTCCCGTACAAATTTGACGTGACTACCGCGCTGGGAGTGCAGGTAGAACCCAGCTTTCTCCAGGCGACGCTTCACTTCACGATAGAGGAGCGGTCTAAATGACCCCAAGTTCGACCTCGATCTCCCGTAACTGAGGTGGTTGGGTTGGTAAGGGTGGCTCGAAATACAACGCCAGGGCCTCTTGTAGATTCTGAAGCGCTTCCGCCTCCGTGCTTCCTTGACTGGCAACATCCACCTCTAAGCATTGGGCAACCCAGAGATGGTCTTCTGGCCAAACATAAGCCCGAAACTTACGCTTCATTGTTGTCCTCTCAAATTCCTACCACCAAACCAATTTCTCAACACTTGGTTCCACAATAGCGAACTGCTGAGTGTGTCACAATGGGCGGGAGCAGCGCAGATGCATTAGTGGTGTTCAGCAGCGTACTTACGATTGCCATCCTGTTGGTCACCTATGGAGGATTGGCATTAGGAAAATGGCCGGGGCTGGGCTTGAACCGACCGACTATTGCCCTGGTAGGCGCAGCGGCGCTAGTCGGGGTTGGTGCGATGAGCATTCCCCAGGCGTGGCAGGCGATGGATGCACGAACCATGGTGTTTCTACTAAGCATGATGGTGGTCAACGGGGCGCTGAGCCAAGTGGGGATATTTGCGCGGGTGTTGCAGGGATTGGTTCGCCACAGTCGGCATCCGTTGGGATTATTGCTCTGGGTCACCGGTGGGACGGGCGTGCTGTCGGCTTTTTTGCTCAACGACACCCTGGCGCTCGTGGCGACCCCTCTGGTGATCCAAGTGACCCAAGCGCTGCGGTTAAACCCGGTTCCCTACCTGCTGGCCTTGGCCGCGGCAACGAACATTGGGTCAGTAGCCACCATCAGCGGCAATCCCCAAAACATCCTGGTGGGTTCTTTTTCTGGCATCAGTTATGGAGAATTTGCGCGGGTGATGACACCAGTAGCTGTGGCGGGTTTGGGGATACTCGTGGGCCTTATTTGGTGGTTTTATCCCGAGGTGCGCTCCCGCAAACGATTTTCGCTCCCCCCCTTGCCAGACTTAACACCGCCAACGCCGGAGTTTTGGGGGCACGTACTGGTCACCGTGGGATTATTTGGCGCGTTTGTGGCAGGCGTTCCCCTAGCAGAAGCAGCACTGGTAACAGCAGCCATTTTCCTGTGTTGGCGACGGGACCATCCCGAAGGACTACTGGCGTGGGTGGACTGGGGATTGCTGGTATTGTTTGCCGGTTTATTCATCTTGACCCAGACGACTCGAAATTTGGGGATTTGGCAATCATTAGCTTCCCTAGGTACGCACACCTGGGTATTCATGGGCCTTGTCACTCTGCTTTCTAACTTGATTTCCAATGTCCCCACGGTGTTGCTACTCCACCCACTCATTGCCCCCGATGATACCCAAGGCTGGCTCCTGCTGGCGGCTGCTTCCACCCTGGCGGGAAATTTAACCTTATTTGGAGCGGTAGCCAATCTGATTACGGTCGAAGCTGCAGGGCGGGCCGGGTATCCCGTGTCATTTTGGACGCATTTTCAGTTGGGATTGCCTCTAACCTTACTCACGCTCATAGTGGCGTATCTAGGAATTTACTGGCGTTAGAGACTACGAATGATGCTTAAAATCACACCAGCAATCACTGCAATCGTCGCCCCGGCAATCAGTGAAGGAGCCAATCGTTCCAGCCGTTCCCCTGTTTTTTGGGAGGTTTCAATTTCAAACCGGATGCGGGAGAGTTCTTCCCTCTGTTCCTTCAGGCCGGCTTCTAAAACATCCACCTTGTGTTCCAAAGTAGTAAATCAACTTTTCAGCTCTGCCAAATCTTGGGCAATGGTTTCTAGAGTAACCGGTTTTTGACTCATGATTTTAGACCAGTAGCATCTCTCTTAATTTTATATTTATAGCCAAGCCATCTCTGCTTGCCATATCTTGGGGTCGCAGGGCACAGCTCTGTCCTAGGTTTTCCTAATCATCTAAAAAAGTTTAGCTATATTTGTACCAGCGATTTTCACTTCATCAAGTGGGACGGCAACACTACCTCTGGCAAAATCGGTCGCAAATCATCCACTGACACTGCGCCATAGGTCAAAATGGTGGGCTGGGGTACAGTGAAATCCACAAGCGTACTGCGGTGGCGATAGTGACAGCTTCCCCCATCAACAATTACTGCTACTTGTGACCCAAAATAACGCTGCACATCGGTAAATGTTGTGAATACCGTCTCACCAACTTGCGCGCTCAATGCCACCAGAAAGAATGGCAATGCTTGCACCAATTCCGCAATAAAAGCATCTGGGCAGGCGAGAAAAACCGATGCAAAACCATCCGTAATCAGGGGGTCGAGATGGGGTTTTGCCGGCACAATCATCGTCACGGGATAAGGAAAATGACTGAGCATTTGCCGGGCTGCGGGTGTCAATGCGGCGACGGTTTCGGCATGAGCAACACTGTTGGTCAAAATGGTTAACGGTTGGGGAGCAGGCAAATGCTTTATAGCTCGCAATTTCGCTACGGCTGCCGGAGACGTTCCCTTCGCCACTAAGCCATAGACTGTTGCCATGGGCAAGGCCACAATTTCATCCTGTTGCAAAAACTGCTCAATCTGACCGAATGACCGCCGGTCTGCCGGTAGCACCAACGCCATTGCCAACCCTCTCGCCCAATACTCATCTATCAAGTTGATATAAGTATAAGTCAATGATGAATACGCAGGCGAGCAACCGCCAGTTGCTTGGTTTGTTCCTCGCGCCGGTCGTAGCGAATCGTCGTTTGCACCTGGGCATGACCCGCCAGTTTCTGTACAGTGGCCACATCCACGCCTGCATCCAGCAAGTTAGAAATAAATGTCCGGCGTAAATCGTGGGGGCTAAACGCTGCTAGACCGGCCTGGTGCGCCCGTTTGCTCAGGATATGCAACACCGCCTGGTCCGTCATCCGGCGCACAATCACCTGGCCCCAGCGATTCACCGGGCACAACAGCGGCCCCGCTTCCCGTCCCCGTACCGCTAACCACCGTTGCAGCCACACCTCTGCTCCTGGCGCTAGGTACACCCAGCGGTCTTTGTTGCCCTTGCCGGCTCGTACATGCAAACGATGGGTAGCCGGTTCGTAATCCGACAGTTCCAACGCTACGACTTCCGCCCGCCGCACTCCCGACCCCACCAGTAGCGCAAACAATGCCGCATCCCGGTACCCCGCTGGACTGTTTTCTTGCTGGCATAGGGTTAAAATGGCGTTAATTTCGGCGTCGCTGACCACCCGTCCCCGCAAAAGCCGTTGCCCCCTGACCGTCGGCACATCTACAGTACGGTGATAGTCTTCCGCCGAGAGCAATCCCAAGCGCCAGCATTCCCGCAGGACCCCGCGTAGCGCTGCTAGTTGTTTATTGACCGTCGCCGGGGCGTACCGCTCCACCAACCAAGCCCGCAACGCCGTCGTGTGGGGATATCGCAATTGCCACCAGGGAAATTCCAGCGCCCCCCACTGGGATTGACTCATCCAGCGGGCCATCAATTCCAGCGCTTCCAGCAGCGTGCGGCGCGAACCTGGGCTGAGACGGCTCAAATACACCCAGACGGGATGGGCTGTTGCTGGAGTCAATGGTTCGGGATGGGCCGGCAGCAAAGTGGGAGACATGAGTGAATAGATGCCGCAAGTTTATATTGCATTGTAGCGAGCAATGGCATTCCATAAAAATGGTTTTACAGCCCAATCTCTAGGCCGGTCATCTGATACTTCTATTTATGCAAGCTGGTAGAGAATTTCCTAGTGAGAATGCAGAGATGATGAAGGGGTACCCCCTGCGACCGCTAGCTGGCAATTTTTGTTAGGTCGTAGTCTGAAGCCCTGTGCTTATTTGATTATCCCTCTGGACAACCACAGTCATTGAGCCACAGCAGGTGAGTAAACGGCCCCAGAGAAACAAGCTATGGCATATTTGTTGATAACAAGAAGGTGCCGTTGAGTTATGAACCCTTCAGGGCCTTGAAAAATTCCTGGCGGTAGCGGCCACTAAACGCAAAAAAGATGGGCCACAGAACGGTTAACCAAAAACGATTGCTGGAGTAGAAAGTCTTATCAAAGCCAGCAAGAAACCGCCAGGCTCCCAGGAGATAAATCACTAACAAGATGGTTGCTGCAATATTCATAGACCCTCCCCCCTTTGACCAGCAACTGACCTGTTACCCTTTTGGAAATCGTGAAATGTTCTGTATCTGTAAAGGCATTATACTACGCGATTGCTGCACGTCCAGTCACGCTCCGGTTGTGGTTGTGCGCAATTTCCTGAGATTCTCTCTCGGTTGGTTATCCCCTGGGTTGATTCCTGGCATTTCCCTGACCAACTTCAGGTTATTTTCGCTGTGCCAAGCAAATACAAAACCGCCATGCGCACGGCAACGCCGTTTTGCACTTGGTGCGGCACCAAACTGATCTGCGGGTCATCGACCAAATCCGATGTGACTTCCACACCTCGATTCACTGGGCCAGGATGCAGTAGTTTGACGTGGGGACGACAGAGCGCTAACCGTTCACGGGTGATGCCATACTCCCGATGATACTCCCGCAAGGTCGGCAAAAAATGCTGCTGCATCCGTTCGGTCTGTAACCGCAAGGCCATGACAAAATCAGCGTCTTTTAAGGCAGGGTCCAATTCCCAATGCACGTGGACTCCCAGAGCTTCCAGTTCTCGGGGCACCAGCGTGGGGGGGCCAGCCAAATGCACATCCGCACCAGCAGCGCGCAAGCTGTAAATGTTGGAACGGGCCACCCGCGAATGGAGAATGTCGCCCACAATTACGACCTTGCGGTTTTGTAACGCCTGCAGCTGCGGGGATGAACCGGACAATTGCTGGCACAGGGTGAATAAATCCAGTAGCGCTTGGGTGGGATGCTCGTGTTGACCATCGCCAGCGTTGATCACACCCACATTCGTTCCCAGGCGGTCGCACTCCTGGGCAATTTGCTGGGGGACGCCACTAGCCGCATGCCGGATCACCATCAGGTTGGTGTTCATGGCCAGCAGGGTTTTGGCCGTGTCCAGGATGGTCTCCCCCTTGTTGAGCGCTGATGTGCCAGGAGAGAAATTCAGCGTATCGGCAGACAGGCGCTTGGCGGCCAGTTCAAAGCTGTTGCGGGTGCGGGTAGATGACTCGAAAAACATCAGTGCCACCACTTTCCCCTGCAATGTCGGCACTTTGGGGGTGGGACGGGTGAGCACTTCAGCAAAACTGGCGCTGGTTTGCAAGATGATGTCGTATTCCCAGGGGGCCAAATCCGCCAGTGACAGCAAATGCCGGCGTTGCCATTGGTTAAGGGTCATATTGTCGCCGGGTGCGCCCGTACAATACCAAATGGGTTATCGTTGACCGGATCGCCATGACATTGCCCCATCTCGTGCTTTATAGTAAACCGGGTTGCCACCTGTGCGCAGGACTACGAGAGAAATTGACCGCCATTGCGCCGGGCTGGTTTCACCTGGAAGAACGCGACATCACGACCAACGCTGATTGGTGGGAACGCTATCAGTACGAAATCCCGGTACTGGCCTTGGTCAACGGTGACCGAGAAGTGCGGTTACCCCGCCTGTCCCCCCGTCTCTCTGCGGCCCAGTGCCAAGCCTACCTACAGCAGTGGTTCACCCGCCTCCCGACGGCTTAGCGGCTCCCAAGCGGGGTTCGGTGCCC
Organism: Gloeomargarita sp. SKYG116; assembly: GCA_025056115.1. Lineage (GTDB taxonomy): Bacteria > Cyanobacteriota > Cyanobacteriia > Gloeomargaritales > Gloeomargaritaceae > Gloeomargarita. Next base: position 22,124 of record JANWVM010000002.1, on the reverse strand, counting down.
TGGCGCAACCGTTGGATATTGCTGCGGTGACACCAGATGATGTAAACGCTCCCTAGCAGGACGTAAAGCTGGTAGGGCAACGGTATCGGCAGCACCAACGCCAACCCACTGGCCGTCAAGCAGGCCGCGATGGAGCCGAGCGAGACAATCCGCACGGTCGCCACCAGCAGGACAAACACCGCCAGCGCCCCCAGGGCCACCGGCCAGGCAAATAACAAAAGCAACCCTAATCCTGTCGCCACCGATTTCCCGCCTTGCCAGTTGATCCAGATAGACTTGCTGTGACCGACTAGGGCCGCCAGGGCATAAGCCAATTCCCACCACAGGCGCGTATCGCCGGGGTTCCATCCAGGCCAGGTTTGCCAAACCCACCGAGCGCAGAGAATCGCCGCCACACCCTTGAGCAGGTCAATTGCAAACACGACCAGGGCTGGTCCTTTCCCGAGCGTGCGCAGGACGTTGGTTGCTCCCGTTGAGCCAGACCCCACCTGGCGAATGTCAATTCCGGCTAGGCGCCCGGCGATATACCCTGGCGGCAACGACCCCCACAGGTACGCCAGCACCAGCAGTAGCAGGTTAACCGCCATCACCGTCGCTTCTCCAACCGCACCAGATACCATTCCATAAATTCCCCCTCGCCCCACTCCAACCGGCAGGCCCGGTCCAACAAATATTGCACCCGTTCGGCCACGGTTGGGTAGACCGCCAGTTCCGGCGTCAATTCCGGCATCTGGTCTAGGACGCGCTGGAGCCGTTCCCGCAACTCGGCTTCCGTACACAGTTCCTCGGGGGCGGTGGGGGTCAACACCACGTAATGCTCACCTTCGTACAGCAAGGGGTCCGCCATGGCAGGTTCAACTCGGCGTGGGTGTCAAACGTTTGCGCAAGGAAGCCGCCCGTTGCTTGGCCGTTGGGTTATCCGGCGCGATGTGCAACACCTGCTCATAGACTTCCAGCGCCTGGGCGGTCAAATTCTTTTTCTCATAGGCATGGCCCAGGTTATTCAGCGCTGTCACGTAATCCGGTTGCAATTTGAGCGCCTCCCGGTACTGGCGAATCGCCAGGTCGTATTGTTCTTGACTGAAATAGGCAAACCCCAGCGCGTTATAGACTTTGGCCAGGCCCGCCGGGTCATTTTCGTCCCAGTTTTTCAGGGCTTTTTGCAACTGGTTAACGCATTGGACGTAGAGCTTTTTGCGCAGATAAATACTCCCCAATTCGTAGTAGTCCGCTGCGGTGGCTTCGCCGGCTGTCACTTTCCGCTGCAATTCAGTCAGCCGGGTTTCCGTCGCCCGCGTTTTCAGCACTTGTCGCGCCACCAGGACCGCCGACACCCCCAGCAGCGTCAACAAGCCCAATAGATAGGTAATTTGCAGCGCCAGGTCCACCTACTCCGCTCCCGTTGTCGTTTCCACCGGTTGGGGCACCGTTAAGTCAATCACGTAATCGGGACTGGTGAAAAACCCCCGCAGCATGTCCGCCTGCTCGTTGTAAAAAGAATAGGACTGCAAGCCCCAGTGCCCGCTCATGCCGTTGACATCGCCGTTGAATTCCCCCGCGCCCTCGTCCACCAGCAGCGTCACACAGTTATTGCTAAAGGAATTGCTGTCGTACAGGCGCACCCGCACGATGTAGTCCGTGTTGAACACTTGGCTACCGACGCGAATCAGGGCCATACTCCCCTCCGCACCCGCTTCTTCACTTCCAAGATAAAACATGAAAAAGCCCAGGAAAACCCCAGGCTGCTCAAGTCTATGAGAAGATCAAAACGGGACTGACGGAACAGGAATTACATCAAACCCAACTGGGCCAAAATCCCCTTGCCGGTCAGCAACTCGGTCGCCACGCCAATCACAAACCCCAACATGGCCAACCGACCGTTCCAGGTTTCCGCAAAATTGGTAAAACCAAACTTGGGCGCTTGCTGCTCTTGCATAACCACCTCCAACAAGGCTGACATTAACAAATGTAACTAAATGTCCGACAAACGGCAACAAAATTTTACATTTTGTGGGGGAAGGCCGATGGCGACGGTGACAGCGGTACAGGACTGGGCGGCGTTAAAGGGGGCGTGGTGTTATGCCCAGGCGCAGGCGCTCAGCAGCGGGTCAGCCCGGCAGCGGTTGGACCAGGGGTTGGTACAAGTGGTGGTGCTGGGGTTGGTGGGGCGGGGCAAATCCAGCTTGCTCAACGCTCTGGTGGGAGAGCCGGTGTTTGCGACAGGGGCGGTGCATGGGGTGACCCAGGGGGCGCAAGCCGTGCAATGGTCCTTGGGAAACGTCAGGGTCGAGTTGGTGGATACGCCGGGCTTGGACGAAGTGGGGCAAACAACCGCCGAGCAGGTGTGGGCCTTGGCCTTGGGAGCGGAACTGGTCCTCCTGGTGCTCAGCGGCGACCCCAACCGGGAAGAATTGGGTATCCTGTCGCGCCTGGTGCGGGCGGGAAAACCCGTCATAGTCGTTCTCAACAAAATGGACCAATATCCCCCGGACGCCCAAGCCCTGTTGCTGTCCCGCTGGCAATCCGGTCAATTAGCTCGCTGGGTGGACCCCAAAGATGTGATTCCCGTCGCCGCGCAACCGACCACCTGGCAACGCACGCTCCAGGGCACTGTCGTCCGGCAACCCGCGCCTCCCCAGGTCGAACCCTTACGCCAGCGCTTGGTCCAGGAATTAACCCAACTGGCGCCGGCACTTTTAGCCTTGAACGCCCTGCGCACCACCGCGCAAGCACCGCCTTTGAGTGCGCCTCCAGCCCAAATCGAAGCGCTGATCTGGCGAGCCAGTACCCGGAAAGCGCTGGCGGTGGCTGTTAACCCGGTATTTGGGGTGGATTTGCTGGTCGGGGCGCTGATGGATGGGGCCTTGTTGCTGCGATTGGCGCGCCGGGCGGGCGTGTCCCTCAGTGCTGGGGAAGCCATGCAATTTCTCCAGTTGATGGCGGGGAGTTTGGGCGGGCTAGGGATTGGCGCCAGTGTACTCAAAAGCAGTTTCGCCGTGGGGTCTGGCCTGACCTGGCTTCCCTACGTCGCGGTTGCCGCAGGGCAAGGCGCGCTAGCAGGTCTGGCGACGTACCTGGTGGGGCGGTTGGGATGGCAGTACTTGATGCAGGACAAGACCTGGGGGCCGGGCAGTCCAGCCGCAACAATTCAGCAATGGCTCGGTGAGATTGACCAGGGGGCGGTGTTAACCCGTTTACGCCGGTATTTGCATTCCCCCCCCGCCCATGGGCTACAGTAAAGCCAGAGTGGGGATATGGTATGAGTCGCAATCCAACCGGCGCATTCTTAGGGGGGTTGGTGATTGGGGGTGTCACCGGCCTAGTGGCGGGCATGGTGTTAGCGCCGCGCTCCGGCCAGGAAACCCGGCGACTCTTGCGCAAGGCGGCGGCGGCCCTCCCCGAACTCACGGCGGATGTCTCCGGAAATTTGCAACTCCAGGCCCAGCGGTGGACAGCCGTGCTCCAGCAACAGTGGCAAGACCACTGGATTCGCTTCCAATTGGCGGTGCAGGCGGGGTGGGAAGCGGGACGACAGGAACATCAGCGGCAACAAAACCGTGGCTGAAGCAATCTTTTTTCTGGGACTGTCGTTGGCGCTGGTGGCGGTTTCCCTCACAGCCGTCTTGATTGCCCTAATCCCCGCCGTCCAGGAAATTGCCCGCGCCGCCCGCAGCATCGAAAAGCTGGCCGATACGTTAAACCGGGATTTGCCGCCTACTCTCGACGCCATTCGCCTGACGGGGATGGAAATTAGCGACCTGACCGACGACGTGAGTCAAGGGGTCCAAAGCGCTAGCCGCCTCGTCGAACAGGTCAATCAAGGTGTAGAAAGCACCAAGCAGACCCTGCGGCGCACCCAAATTTCCACCCGGAGTGTGTGGGTGGGCGTGAAAGCCGCTTGGCAAACTTGGCGACAACCGCCCCAACCACCTTACCGCTTGGCTCCGGAACAACGCCAGTCCTTGCCGGAATCTCCCCCCCAATAGCCGCCGCCGGCTGGATATGCTGGAAATAGCGTGCGTGGGATGGGGCGTAACCCAACATGGCGTTACCGATTGTGGCAGTGGTCGGTCGTCCGAACGTGGGCAAATCTACCCTGGTGAACCGCATCGCCGGGGGACGGGATGCCATTGTGTTTGACCAGCCGGGCATGACCCGCGACCGTCTCTACCGGCAGGCGTTCTGGCGGGACCGGGAATTTCTAGTGGTGGACACGGGCGGGCTGGTGTTTGACGACGACACGGAATTCTTGCCCCAGATTCGCCAACAGGCCATGACCGCTGTGCAGGAAGCCCAAGCGGTGATTTTTGTGGTGGATGGACAAACCGGGCCGACTGCTGGCGATGCCGAAATTGCCGAGTGGTTGCGGCGACAACCCCGGCCCGTCCTGTTAGCTGTCAACAAGTGCGAGTCCGTCACTCACGGTCTGATCCAGGCGGCCCAGTTTTGGGAATTGGGGCTGGGGGAACCCTATGCGATCTCCGCAGGGCACGGGATTGGCGTGGGGGATTTGCTGGATGCGCTGGTGCCCCATCTCCCCCCAGCAACCGCCCCAGAAGTGCCTGACCCGATTCACATCGCCATCGTGGGCCGCCCCAACGTCGGTAAATCCAGCTTGCTCAATGCCCTGGTGGGGGAAGAACGGGCGATTGTCAGTCCGATTCCGGGCACAACCCGCGACAGCGTGGACACCTGGGTGGAACGGGACGGCCAAAGTTATTGTTTGATTGACACGGCGGGCATTCGGCGCAAGAAGTATGTGGAGTATGGCCCGGAATTTTTCGGCATCAACCGGGCGTTCAAGGCCATTCGCCGGGCAGACGTGGTGCTGCTGGTGCTAGACATCACCGAAGGCGTCACCGACCAGGATTTGAAACTGGCTGGGCGGGTGATCAAAGAAGGTCGGGCGTGCGTAGTGCTGGCCAACAAGTGGGACGCGATTCCCGACAAAGACAGCCATACCATGCCGCGCCTAGAACAGGAATTGCGCCGGCGGATGTACTTTATGGACTGGGCGGATGTGCTATTTATCAGCGCCAAAACCGGCCAGCGGGTGGACAAAATCTGGGAGCTGGTGCAAACGGCGGCCCAATCCCACCGGCGGCGCGTGAGCACGTCAGTCATCAATGAAGTCCTTCAGGAAGCCACGGCTTGGCAATCGCCCCCCGCCAATCGCCAGGGACGCCAGGGACGCATTTACTACGGCACCCAAGTGCAGACGCAACCCCCCACCATCGCCCTATTCGTCAACGACCCCAAGTTGTTCAAAGAGAACTACCGGCGCTACCTTGACCACCAGTTTCGGCAGCATTTGGGGTTCCGGGGAACGCCGCTGCAATTTCTCTGGCGGGGCAAGACGGAGCGACAGGCGCAGCGCCAGGCCAACGGTACAATGGGGGCAAAGTGATCCACAGCCATGCAGTACCTGGTTGCGCTGTTACCCGACCGTTTACAGGCAGAAGCTGCCTATTCAGCTCTAGAAGCCGCCGGCATTCCCTTAGAAACCGTCGCGCTGGTGGGGCGGGGCTATCGCGATGTGCAGGACTACCCGTTTGGGCAGGGGGGGTGGCGACCGCCGCTGTTGACCTACTGGCTGGTGCCCTTCGGGTTTGTGGCGGGCGTTGGGTTTAGCGTGCTCACGGGGCTAGAGACCTTCACGGCTTGGGTTGGCCCCTGGGGCAATCACCTGCTGGGCGGGCTACTGGGGGCTATGGCCGGCGCGCTGGGCAGTTTTTTGGTAGGGGGCGGGCTGGGACAATGGGCGCAATGGGGGTTGCCGAACTACGCCCAGGCCGTGGCCCAGGGTAAATATCTACTCGTGGTGCAGGGGTCGGGGATGATTCCCAAGGCCCGTAACATTCTCCTGCGCTACCAACCCCAAGCCCTGAACGTTCTGGAAACCCGATGATCTGGCTCCGGCAGGGTTTGTGGGCAGTTACGGGCGTTTTTCTGCTCGTGTTGGGAACGTTTGTGGGGGTATATGTCGTCAGTCCGCCGTGGCAATGGGCAACCCACGGGATTTGGCTGTGGCCGATGGTGAGCAGTTGGCAGGTCGGCGCGATGGTGTTAACCGCTTGCTTGGGGGGGCGGTCGGTGGCAACGGTGGCAGTGGTGGCCTATTTAACGCTGGGGTTGACGGGCTGGCCGGTGTTTACCGCTGCGGGGGGCTGGACGTATATTTATCAGCCGGGGTTTGGTTACCTCGTGGGGATGATCCCTGGCGCGTGGGTCTGCGGCGACCTGGCGTTTCGCTGGCCGGTAACGCTGGAGCATCTAGCCCTGGCGGCGCTGCTGGGGCTACTGGCGATGCATCTGGTGGGCTGGGTGGGTTTAGCGCTGCACTATCCCCACTGGCCGGAGTGGTGGTCTTGGGTAGGGCATTACAGCGGGACGCCGCTGGCGGGGCAGTTGCTGGCGATGTGCGCGGTGGTGGTGCTGGCCTACGGGGCGCGGCGGTTAGGCATTGCGGTGCGGTGGTGAAACATCGGACCTTTTGGGTGGTGGCCGGGCTGGGCCTGCTCCTCGACCAACTCAGTAAACAATGGGTTGTGCAGCAACTCGGTTTGGGGGAATCGTGGCCGCTATGGACGGGGGTGTTGCACGTTACCTACGTGCTGAATACGGGGGCAGCCTTTAGTTTATTTGGGCAGGGAACCATCTGGTTGCGGTGGTTGTCAGTGGCAGTCAGCGGGGCGCTCATGGTGCTGGCCGTTGCTGGGCCGCGCTTATCACGTCTGGAGCAGTGGGGCTACGGGTTCATCCTAGCCGGTGCCGTGGGCAATGGGATTGACCGGTTTCGGTTGGGGGCCGTGATTGATTTCATTGACGTCCGGGCGATTGGATTCCCCATTTTTAACCTGGCCGACACCTGGATCAATCTGGGGTTAATTTGCCTGTTCTGGCACTATCTCCGGCAACCGCGCTAAAAAAATTCTGCATTTTGGGGTATGAACGATAGGCAAACAAAAATGATTCGTGTATAGTAAAGGCGGGGTCAACAGGCAAGCCAATTCAGGGTTGATAGAGTGCGCTGGATTCTTTAGGGTCACGTTTTTGGGAAGGGTCTTATGTCTCGATACACCGGCTGGTTTGTTCTGGGTGTCCAAGCGCGCAACCTCCTACCCCTCCTAGCGGAAACGCTCCAACAGTGTGACCTGAATGTAGTCTATCGGTCGGACGATTATCTCATGGCCCGCGAGACCCCCGGCTCCGTGCCCCCCTCGCGCTTCAATCGTCTGGTCACCGCAGAAATCCTGCTAGAACAACACCTGCAACCGGGTCAAGTACGGCTCCAGGTAGTGGTCAAAAACGAAGAGCTTCCCCTCCACCGGCACAATCACTGTCAGCAAGTCTTTGAGAAAATCCGCACCGCCATTAGCGACAACCACAACTGGGAATTACTGGACCTGGTCGCCAGCTAGAAACCCTGCAAAATCCAGGGGAAAACCGGTATATACTAGGGTAAGTGTTTGGGGGCCGGTTGTGGAATTGTCCTGCAAGACGGAGTATGCGCTCTTGGCCTTAATGGCGCTGGCGGATGGTTATGGTCGCGACGAGCCAGTGCAGATTAGTCAGATTGCTCAAGAACAGGGGATTCCCGACCGCTATCTGGAACAATTGCTGGCTACGTTGCGCCGGGGCAATCTGGTGCGCAGTCAACGGGGGGCCAAAGGCGGTTATTTCCTAGCCCGGTCGCCCTGGCAAATCAACCTGCTGGACGTGTGGGCGTGTTTAGAAGGCACAACGCCAGTAACCCAGCCAGCCGCGACGACCCCTGAGCGGGCGGTCATTCACCACATCTGGCAGGAAGTCCAGCAGGCCACCCACGCCATCTGGCAGAAATACACCCTCAAAGACCTGTGCCAAAAGCGGGATAGCTTGCGCCAGCGCGATTTGATGTATTACATCTAGCCAGGCCTATGCGGATTGCCAATAGCATTACCGAGTTAATTGGTCGGACGCCGCTGGTGCGGTTAAATCGGATTCCCCGAGCCTATGGCTGTGTGGCGGATATTGTGGTGAAACTGGAGAGCATGAACCCTGCCGCCTCAGTCAAGGACCGGATTGGCTTACACATGGTGGTAGCGGCGGAACGGGCCGGGTTGATTGCGCCGGGAAAAACTGTGCTGGTGGAACCCACCTCTGGCAACACGGGGATTGCCCTGGCGATGGTGGCGGCGGCGCGGGGCTATGACCTGATCCTGACCATGCCGGAGACCATGAGCCTGGAGCGCCGAGCCATGCTACGGGCTTACGGGGCGCAATTGGTCCTGACACCGGGGATAGAAGGGATGGGGGGGGCGATTCGCAAAGCCCAGGAGTTGGTGGCGACCCTACCCAACGCCTACATGCTCCAGCAATTCCAGAACCCCGCCAACCCGGAAATTCACCAACTGACAACGGCGGAAGAACTCTGGCAGGACACGGATGGTCAGATTGATATGCTAGTGGCGGGGGTCGGGACAGGCGGCACAATCACCGGCGTGGCGCGGGCGCTAAAACCCCGTAAACCCAGTTTCCAAGCGATTGCGGTAGAACCGGCAGCCAGCCCAGTGCTCTCAGGGGGGCAACCGGGACCCCACAAAATCCAGGGCATCGGCGCCGGTTTTATCCCAGCCGTCTTGCAGATGGATTTGATTGACGAAGTGATAACTGTGACGGATGAAGAAGCCATTTTCTGGGGCCGGAAACTAGCGCGGGAAGAAGCCTTGCTGTCAGGAATTTCCAGCGGCGCGGCTCTTGCAGCAGCTATCAAAGTCGCCCAACGCCCAGAAAACGCCGGCAAGTTGATCGTCATGGTGCAGCCCAGTTTTGGCGAGCGCTACCTCAGCACTCCTCTATTCCAGGACCCGGCGCTACTGGCTGAATAAAAAGCCGATTTATAGCCAAGCCACTTTCGTTTGTCAGAGTGAAAACCAGGAATGGAGCTTTGCCCCGCAACCCCAGGCATCGCCTTCTCCAGCTACTTGACGCTAGACCTGGCGCCCGCAGGTGGGACAGGGCAAAGCGTTTTACCAGTTGCTGTTAGCTCGGGCAGACCGGTTTTTTGTTGGCGTTCAGGAAGATTTTGCCCGCTTGACCATTCACTTTAATGGGGACTTTGGTATTTTCCCCGACCACCCGGAACATATTGGGCCGGTCCGCTAAACAGGCTTGCACCCGGCTGACCCAACCGGCTAGCGCTTGGTTGTACTGCTTTTGGTGGGCAGGCAGGTCATCTAGGTTTTGGACTCCATCCCCCGTATAGTCCCGAAACGGCGCAATGGTGAATTTATCTGTCAAAACTGTGTTGGTGCGGATAGCAGTGTTCTGGTTCACCCCTAAGATAAACGTGCGGGTTTCGTAGTTCAAATTGGCGGGGTACATGTAGGGCGCTTCCGGCGGGAAAGAAATGGGAATCCCACCCCCCGGCATCATAAAGCTGGGCGACACTTCCCCTTCCTCGGTCACAGTTTCCAACTTGGGATTGGCATGGGCTACCCCCATTCCCAAAAGAACTGTGCAAGCTGTCGCTAAGGATACAGAAACAAAACTTTTGATGGACACCATTTTTTCACTCCTCGTTAACAGAGAGCTGGCTGTGTAAAGCCTTGTTTTTACTACGATAGCGGTTTAGCCAGGAATGCACAATGGGCGTTTTGCGATTGAATTGAATAGTTAGGGGAGCGTGCGAGCAGCGTGGGAATGACGGCAATAACCTGGCAAGCACAGGCGGCACGCCGGTGGAGCGGCTGGCGGTGGGTCGTCCATCTGATAGGACTAGTAGGCATGCTGCTGCTGTCGGCTCAAATCACCTGGGGCGATGGACGGTTTTGGTTGCACTGGCCCTATTTCCGCCTAGCGCTGCTGGTGGCGGCGACTTACGGGATGGCGCTAGGGTTAGCGACGCAGGTGAGCGATTTCCCCAGGGTGCAGCGGTCGCGGGTCGTGCTGGTAAGCGTGAGCTTGTGTTTCTTGGGGTTGCTGGGGCTGGTAGGGGTGACGCGCTGGTACTACTCCCGCACGTTTGTGGGGTTGAGCTATCTCCTAACGTTGCTCTGGCAAGCGGCGTTGGCGGGGTGGCGACGCCCGTTGCGCCTGGGACTGGTGCCGGGGGAATTGACGCTAGCGCTCAGTCAAATACCGGGCGTGCAATGGTGCTGGCTCAACGAAGAACTCACCTCTGGCGTGGGGTTAGATGGGGTGGTGGTGGACCTGCACGCACCCTTATCCGCGAACTGGCTGCGGTTTTTGGCCAATTGCCGGTTGCAAGGGATACCCGTGCATCACGCAGCGGCGGTGTGGGAAGGCCTCACCGGGCGCGTGTCCCTGGCGCACTGGCGAGAAGAACTGTTGCCAACACCTGCGGATCAAGGCTACTTGCTCATCAAGCGGCTAGCGGAAACGGCTCTCATCCTGTTGCTGTCGCCGGTGCTATTGCCCTTGGCCGGGTTGGTAGCGCTGGCAGTGTGGTGGGACTCGCCGGGGCCGGTGCTGTTCTGGCAAGAACGCATGGGACAAGGGGGACGCCCGTTTCGCATGGTGAAGTTTCGGAGTATGCGGGCAGGGACGGGAAAGGCCCAGTTTGCTCGTCCGGGCGACCAGCGCCTGACCCGCGTTGGGAAATGGATTCGCCGGTTTCGCCTGGATGAATTGCCCCAGCTGTGGCACGTGCTCACCGGGGAAATGAGTTTGATTGGCCCGCGCCCCGAGCAAGTTCCCTTTGCCGAAGAATTCAGCCGCCGCATTCCCTACTACATGTGCCGCCACCTGGTCAAGCCGGGCATTACGGGCTGGGCGCAAGTCAACCAGGGCTATGCCGCCGGTGTGGAAGAAACCCGCCTAAAGCTAGAGTACGACCTGTATTACGTCAAGTACCTGTCGCTCTGGTTAGATGGACTCATCCTGGCCAAAACGGTCAAGACGATTTTGACGGGGTTTGGCGCGCGTTAAAGGGCGTACAGGTTCCCCCCAACCCCTGCACCACCGTACAGGTATTGGTGATCAACATTCCTTGCACCGTCGCAGCGGGACTCCCTGGCGGCCCTAAACCATCGGTGTACAGGGGTGTGGCGGCAATTTTCACCCCCGCTTCCTGGGCCACCGTGTTGAGCAATTTGGGATTGATGCTCACCTCAGCAAAGATGGTGGGGACTTGGGCCTGTTTGATGTCGCGGGCGAGTTGCGCCAAACGGGCCGGGCTGGGTTGCTCCTGGGTGCTGATGCCCTGGAGCGCGCCCATGAGTTCCAGACCATAGGCCTGCGTGAAATACCCCAATGCTTCGTGCGTCGTCACCAACTTGCGCTGGCGCGGGGGAATGGTTTGCACCTGCTGGCGAATCCACTGGTCAATCTGTTGCAGCTCGCTCACCACCTGACCCGCCTTGGTCTGGATGGCCGCCGCTTGGGCCGGGTAGATTTGGGCCAGTTTGTCCCCGATGACCTTGGCCATATTCGCTGCGTTGACGCCAGTGTGGAACACATGGGGGTCAGGGACTTTCTGAGCTTTTTTCTCATCCCCGTGATGGTGGTGGTCATGGCCGTGACCAGGATGCGCGTGTATCCCCATCAACGGTTTGGGCACCGCTAATTCCCCCACCGGGACACGAGTGACGCTTGCCGGCAACGCCGCAATGAGTTTCTCCACCGCTGGTTCCAAGTTGTAGCCGTTATAGAACACAACCTGGGCCGTTTCTAGAGCTTGGCGGTTCGCTGGCGTCGGCTGATAGGTGTGGGCATCCACGCCGGGGGGCACCAAGCAGGTCAAATGCACCCGCGTTTGGGCAATCTGGCGCGTCAGGTCGCAGATGACAGACGACGTGGCGACGACCTTGGGCGCATCGGGAGCCGGTGTGGGCAGTTGTTCTGCTGGGCGTTGGGAAACCATACCACCACACCCCGTTGTCATCACCGCTAAACCCACTAGCCAATCACGTGCTCCCATACACGGTTCCTTGAACCTCCATGCTATAGAATGATAATCGTTTTTGCGATGATGAGAATCATTCTCGTGGAGTTTATAGGTGCTGGTGGTTGACGGATTAGCGGCGGGGTATCCAGAGCGGTGGGTGCTACGGGATGTGAGTTTTACCGTGGCGCCGCAGGAGATGGTGGGAATTGTGGGGCCGAACGGGGCGGGAAAGAGCACGTTGCTCAAAGCCTTGTTGGGTCTGGTACCCCGGTGGCGGGGGCGAGTGCAGTTGGATGCCCAGCCGTTATTGCAACAGCGGCGGCGGGTTGCCTATGTGCCCCAGCGGTCGCAGGTGGACTGGGATTACCCGATTACGGTGGAACAGGTGGTGCGCCTGGGGTGCAACGGGCGGTGCTCTGAGCGGGTGCAGCAAGCGCTCGGGCAATTGGGGTTGGAACATCTACAGCGGCGGCGCATTGGCGACTTATCGGGGGGACAGCAGCAGCGGGTGTTTTTAGCGCGGGCTTTAGCGCAGGGCGCCGATGTATTTCTGCTGGATGAACCCCTGACCGGGATTGATGCCCAGGCGGAACGGGTCATTCTCGACGTGCTGCGGCATTGGCAACGACAGGGGGCCATGATTTTGGTGAGCACCCACCACTGGGGGCAACTACTCCAGCAAATGAACCGGGTGATGTTGCTCAACCGGCGTTTAATTGCGGTGGGGCATCCCGAGGACGTGATGACACCGGCTTATCTGGATAGGACTTACGCCACCAGCCAGGAGACTGATGTTGCCTATCAGCACTGGTCGTCGTTTTGTTAAGAAAGCCTTGGCGTTAAGTCATTGATGCTTGTCATGAGGTTGCAGGGCGCAGCCCCGTTCTGGGGTTTTCCAGTATCTTTTAAGGCGGCGTAGCGCTCGCACAACGACTTAACAACGCCCGTGCATTCCGTCGCCACATGGCCGGTTTAATCCGTCGCAGGGCCGACCCCCTTAACGTGCGGTCCCAGGTGTCGGTATCCATTTCCGCCCATGCCTTGAGGGATAAGGGGGGTAAGCGGGGTTGGAATTCGTCTACATCAGTAGGTTGGGCAAAACGCTGGTTCCAGGGACAAACTTCCTGGCAAATGTCACAACCTGCCAACCACCCTTCTAAACGGGGGACGATTTCTGCAGGCAGTTCCGGTTGCCGGTTTTCAATCGTGTGATAGGCGATACAACGACGGCTATCCACCACGAAGGGACGAACAATCGCTCCGGTTGGGCAAGCCTCTAAACAGCGGGTGCAGGTGCCGCAGTGTTCCGTGTGGGGTGGGTCGGGTGTCAGTGCCAACGTGGTCAACACTTCCCCCAGCACCACCCAGGAACCGTATTGCCGTGTGATGAGATTGGCGTTTTTCCCCACCCATCCCAAGCCGGCCCATTCTGCCCAGAGCTTATCTTCCACCGGCCCCGTATCGACATAAATACGGGTTTCACAGTCAGGGACTTGTTGTTTGAGCCAGTGCGCCAGCGCTTTCAGTCGTCGCCCCACCACCCGGTGATAGTCCCGGCCCCAGGCGTAGCGAGCGATTTTCCCAACCTGGGGTTGCTCCCCTGGCCAGTAGTAGTTCATCGCCACGGCAATTACCGACTTCACCCCGGGCAATACCTTTTCAATCCGTTGCCGCCGCGCATCGGTTAACCAGTCCATGTCGGCGTGGTAGCCTGCCGCTAACCACTCAGCCAGGTGCGATTGGGGTGCTGGTTCAACCGCGGCAATCCCTACCCGATGAAACCCTAATCGCCGCGCTTGTTCTTTGACTTGCTGGGCGTTTATCATCGGCGTTGGCTCCCGCTGTCCCTATTCTACAGAACTCCCTGCTAGGGCTGGCGGTCTGGAAAAACGGTGGTGTAGGAGAGACGGACATGAAGCGATGGCTGGGATTGAGTGTTTTGCTGGTAGGGTTGTGGCAACCGGTGGCCTGGGCAGAAATGAAAGAACGGGTTTTGCAAGTAACGGGTCAGGGAATGGTGACGTTGCCCACCCAACTAGCGGAAGTGGAAGTGGGAGTGGAAATTCGCGGCAACAGCGCTAACCAAGTCCAAACGGAAATCGCCCAGCGCATGAATCGTCTGGTGCGGACGCTCCAGCAACGCCAGGCTGAAAAAATTAACACCACGGCCTTGAGTTTAAGCCCGCTTTACGGCGAACGTCAGCAACTCCTGGGGTTTCTTGGTCGCAGCGCTGTCGAATTTCGCCTACCCATCTCCCAGGCCGGCGCTGTGGTGGATGAACTGATTGCCCAAGGTGCGAATCAAATTGCTCGGCTGCAATTCATTGCCAGCGATACAGCCCTCGAACAGGGACGCACTCAAGCCCTGCAACTAGCCGCCCAAGATGCTCAACGACAAGCCCAAACGGTGTTAGCAGCCCTGCAGCTGGCGCCTAAAGAGGTGATCAATGTCCAAATTCTCAGTACCACTCTACCAGTGCCCGAACCGGTGGCCTTTGCCCAGCAGCGCCTGAGTACCCCCATCCTCGGCGGTGAGCAAGTGGTGCGAGCGCAAGTACGTCTGGAGATTCGCTACTGAGTTAAGCTCATAGTAGCGCTGGAAAATCACTGGATGCTGGCCGTCACCATTCCCACACCTGCTGAATTTGCCCAGGCAGCTCGCTGGCTAGGGGGACTGACCCTATTCATAGGCGTTGTGACGGCAGTGGCATTTATCGCCCAGTGGGGGATTCGCTTTCGCCTGGTGGGGATCACCGCGTTTATGCTGGTGTTGACCGGCGGCCTTTTTGCTCTGGGGTTAACACCTGTGACCCGTACCGTTTTGCCAGATGCCGTTCGCTATACCACAGTGTATGACAATGGCGGTACGCAGGCCGTGATTGCAGTGCCCCGCGACATCACCCCTACCCAGTTGCATGCCACCCTGCAACAGGCCGCTAACGATTTGTTTTCCTACGGGCGCTTGGCAAAAGGAGAACCCGTGCTGACTATCCGAGCGCGGACATTGCTGCATCCCGAACCAGGCGTGACGGAACCGGTGTATTTGGGCTACGTCCGGCGGTCGTTGCGCCAGCGAGAAGACCCAGCCATGGTGATAGAATTGGATACTCAGGCCCTAGCGCGGGTCGCAGCCAACCACTCGGGTTCCTAGTAGGTTCGTCCATGTCGGAATTACTGGTAGCGCCCTGGCGAGTGTTGCGGGGACGGCAGTTACTCAGTCAATACGGCCACCAGCTGCGCTCTCTTGGCCAACGCTGGTTGCTGGTGGGGGGCCAAACGTCGCTATCGCTGGTGCAACCCCAGTTACAGGCCGCAGGGATTTATCCGGTGCAGGCGGTCGCCGTCAAGGAATGCACCGAGAACCTGCGCCGTACTTTGGGACAACGAGTAACGACTGAGCGAATTGATGGCGTGTTGGCCTGCGGCGGCGGCAAAGCCCTGGATATGGGAAAACTGGTGGCCCACGACTGTGATTTACCAGTGGTGACCATCCCCACGTCAGGGGCAACTTGTGCGGCCTGGACAGCCCTCAGCAACATCTATTCCGAAATGGGAGCTTTCCAGTACGATGTACCGCTGCGCCGGTGTCCAATTTGGTTGCTCCTGGACTACGACCTAGTGCAAACGGCTCCCCAACGGACTTTAGTCGCCGGCATTGGAGATGCACTGGCCAAGTGGTACGAGGCGTCCGTCAGTGCGGGGCAATCAGCCGAAACACCAGTGGTGATGGCGGTTCAGCAGGCGCGGGTACTGCGGGACATCCTCTTGCAAAAAGCGACGGCAGCCTTGACAGCACCGGGCAGCGACGTGTGGGAACAGGTGGTGGATGCCACAGTGTTAATGGCGGGCTTGGTTGGGGGCCTCGGTGGCGCTCCCTGTCGTACAGTGGCGGCTCATGCTGTGCACAACGGGTTGACCTATTGGCCAGCGACCCATCGCTGGTTGCACGGGGAAAAGGTGGCCTTTGGTATCCTGGTGCAATTGCGTTTAGAGGAAATGCAGGGGTATCGGTTGGCGGGCATTGCTCGGGGGCAATTACTAACGTTGTACAAACAAATTGGGTTGCCCTGCACACTGGCAGAATTGGGTTTGGGTGATTTACCCACGGACGAACTCCGGGTCCTTGCCGAACGGATTTGTCAACCCGCTAGCGACATCCACCGTTTGCCCTTTCCAGTGACCACCGCTCAGGTGATGCAGGCACTAGGGACTACCACCCAGGCATGGCCCCCCCAAACGGCGCCGGTAGGATAATGGCGAGTGCCAATCCCCAGGTCGCAATCGCGAAGCCATCCCGCCAGTGATTGGGTTCTGTCAGGTCGTTCAAGACTGGCGGCGGCAGCGTTGGGATAAAACATAACAAGATAGCCCATCCCCACAGCCAAGGTTGCAGACGCCACGCCACCAGCAGTAGCAATCCCTTAGCGACCCATCCCCCCATCCCAGCCGCGCGTCGTCCTAGTAGCCCTTGGAGCAGGCGTCCCCCGTCCAACCGACCCACCGGCACCAGTTGCAAGGCCACCAGTCCCAAGCCAGTCAGAGCCGCAGCCGCCAGTGGGTGTAGATGTAAACCCATGTCCAGCGGCCATTCCCGCCCCCAGACCAGGCGACACATGCCCCACAGCAGTAAAGAATACTCCGGCGAGAGACCCCCTGATGCCCAGTGGGAATGGGCAAGTCCCCAAGCCAGCAACGGTAGCGCCACTGCCAGGCTCCCAGCTACCCCTGCCAACGTTCGGTCCACTGCCGCTTGCCGGTGGGGGAGTAGCGCTTGCATTTGACTGTAGGTGCCGACCACACCCGGCCAGAACAGTAACGGTAGGCACCAGGGCCACGCCACCGGCACCCCGTAGCGACGAAGCACCCAGCGTTGACCAATTTCTCGCGCCAGCAGAATGCTCACCATACCGGCTGTGTATAGGATTGGTTCAACCTTGGGCCAAGGCGCCGGCATAATTCCCAGTAGCACTATCCCCAACCCCCAACTGGCGGTGCCAATGAACCAAACAGAGGTGGAGGGCCGCACCGGCTGGCGGGGTATCACCATAAAGACCGGTTGATGGTTGGACAGGCATTCCAGCAGCAACCAGAACCGTTGTCCCCAGCGGGCTTCCACTTGTTGCTGCACCACCCGGTAGGCCTGAGCCGCATCCATACGCAGGCGACCCCGGCAAATCACGATGTCCCCCTGCGGTTCCAGTCGTTGTAAGGCGTACACATCTGATGGAAAACATTGCCGCAGACCAGCTAAATCCTCTGGCTGCCATAGGGAGGGGGTTAGTGAGGAAGGAATTATTGATTGCAAGCGACCGTTTTGCTGCATCAGCAGTAGATAGAGTAAGCCGCTGAGGATAAACGGGCCAGCGACCAGTACAGAGGGCAGGGGCCGTTGATGGCCGTAGAGATACACCCACCATCCCACCACCAGCCCCGGCAGCATTAACACCAACCACAGCAACCACCAGGGCGTGCGGCTGACGGGACGGACGTAATGCCAGACTAGGAGAAAGGTCATCATTGCTAGCAATCCCAAGGCAACCCATGTCATTGGCTTCTCCTAGGCTCATTCTTGAGGGTATTTGGGCGTTTCCCCCTAACCGGCACACCCTCGGTGGTACTAGCTATTTTATGGCGGGGGCAGCGCTGAACTTACCGGGTAATGTCCTGGTGGATTGTCCAGCGGCAGAGTTTCAGGACTGGTGCCAGGCCCAAGGCGGGATTCAGTATCTATTGCTCACGCAACGGGATGGGGCTGACCGGGTGGAGCGCTGGCAGCAGCGGTTTCAGTGCCCTGTTTACACCCAGCAGTACGAAGCCTATCTCTACCCCGGCGTGTGGGTGCGTCCGTTTGCTGCAACGGCTGAAGTTGCACCGGGCCTAAACCTGATCTGGACACCGGGTTATAGTCCTGGCAGCAGTTGTATTTATCTAGAGCGGCTAGGGGGTGTTTTGTTTACTGGGCGGCATTTGTTACCTGATTCTCAGGGCGAACTGAGACTGTATCGCACGCGCAAAACCTTTCACTGGCCCCGGCAACAACGCAGTTTGGAGACGCTCAGAAACTGGCTCGGCGCTCGACCTGTGCAATATATTTGTCCGGGGGCGCACACGGGATTTTTGCGGGGGCGCGGCTATCTAGCGGTCAATTCCCCAACAGATTGGTATGATCAGGTCAGGGAGCGTCTGATGACTGGCGTTCCACAGGTGAGGTAGTGACTCGTCGCTTTCTATTCGTCGGTTCCACTCAGGCATACAGTGGCAAGTCCACGGCCATCTTAGGTATTGCCCAACAGCTACAGGCCCGGCACTGGCGGATTGGCTATGGCAAACCGGTTGGTCACAGTCAAGTGACGACGGACCCGGTTCCCCTGGATATGGATGGGCAGTTAGCCGCGCAGGTTTTACGTTTGTCGGCTGACTGCATTGCCCCAACGCTAGTTTTTCTCCAGGATTGGCTCAAACAACCGGAGCGCTTGTTGCAGGTGCAGCCTTTGACATCGGCGTTGGCAGATTATCAGAACCTGACCACCCCAGATGCCCTACTGGTGGAAGCGCCGGCGAATTTCTATGAGGGGTATTGCTTTGGGCTAGGGTTCAAAAGCCTGGTGAACGTGCTCAATGGGGCCGTGCTGCTGGTGGTGCGGGTGGAATCGTTAATGGTGGTAGATGAGTTGCTGATGGCCCAAGAACAACTGGGTTCGCGCCTAATCGGTGTGTTGCTGAATGCTGTCCCGGCTGACCAACCATCCGTACCGGAAATTCTGGTGCCGATGCTGGAACAACGGGGAATTCCAGTGCTAGGGATATTGCCGCGCAGCCGGTTGTTACGCAGTGTACGGGTGGGGGAACTGGCGGAGCGGTTGCAGGCGCAAGTGCTATGTTGTGCAGAACGACTAGATTTACTGGTGGAACATCTGTCCATCGGGGCCATGAGCGTCAACGCCGCGCTGGATTATTTCCGCCAGGGAGTAAATATGGTGGTGGTGACCGGCAGTGGCCGTACCGATATTCAAATGGCAGCGTTAGAGGCATCAACGCAATGTTTGGTGTTGACAGGTCCTAATGACCCTGACCCTATGGTGCTCGCCCGCGCTGAAGAAATGGAGGTGCCAATTTTGCGGGTGGATATGGATACCCTGACGGCGGTGGAGATTATCGAACGGGCGTTTGAGCGGGTGCGGCTGCAAGAACCCGTGAAGATTCAATATGTCCAACAAATGATTGCCCAGCATCTGAACTTAGAGCGATTGCTGAATTTATGGGACGCGGTTTGTCCAGCGTGAGGGTCGGGTCAGCTTGGACGGCGCAGCAGCCGATGTGGGGATGGCGACATTTTCAGGTGAAAAATTGCAAGCGCCAGGGGCGTTTTACCTTTGTGGAGCTGGTGGCGGTGTGCGACCCCCAGGTGCGGTTTTGGGTGAATGCCCAGCAATTGCGCGACCGGAACCTGTGGCAACCGGGGTGGCAATCGTTACAAAGCGCGAATGAGCGTTTGCAGTTTGGCAATGACTTCGTTGAAGGGTTTGATAGGCAGCTTACAACTGAACACTGCTTGTCGAACGCGCCAATCCAGACTTCTGACTTGATCTGATAGCACGACACCCGATACCTTTAGCCCGGCTGGAATTTGCACCTCAAATGGATATCCCTTAACCTGGTTGGTAATAGGGCAAAGTAACGCTAAACCTACTTTGGCATTGTACGCTTTGGGTGATATCACTAACGCTGGCCGTCGCCCTGCCTGCTCATGTCCCGCCTGAGGATTGAACGTAATCCACACAATATCTCTTCGGTCTGGTACATAACTTGTCACCAAACTTCCTTACCGACAGGCGAACCCATATCAACTTCATCGTGCCGATTCTCGGAAGTCACACCTGCCAGTAGCTCCGCCAAGGTCCAATCCGATTGGACTAGGGGTGTGACCACCAAAGAACCATTTGCCACCCGCATATCCACAAGCGTCTTGGGCGCTAACCGGAGCTGAGCAGCTGTGGTTTTGGGGATTCGGAGGGCTAGACTACGGCCCCAGCGCTGAACTTTTGCACGCATCACACAGCTCTTGAAGATCTCTGTAACAAGGATACCTCGACCTGGTCAATGCGACAAATTGCCATAGCTTTGGTAAGCCCGTTGCAGTTCCTGGCGCAAGTCTTGAGCTAACCAGGCCGGTTCGAGCACCTGCGCGTTGGCCCCGTATTGCAATAACCGTTGGCGAAACCAAAACAGGCAATCCACACTGGCCTTGATTTCCACAAACTGACCATCTGGGTCTTGCACGACCACCTGCTCGTAGGCGCGCCGGGGTTGGTAGCGGGCTAATTCACCTTTCAGGCGATAGCGCACGGTGAGGGTGGGGAAATGGCGCCGTTGCCAGGGAGTACCGGATGCTGGACCCACGTAAACAATCCGGTCCACCCGCAAGGTGAAGTTCTCCTCGACACTGGGGGAAGGCAAGCGCCGCGGCAGGAAAATCGGTGGCGTCGGCACCCACGTAAACAAGTACAAAACCCCGTTGTGTAGCCGTAGCTCCGAACAATCGCAGTCCCAGAGGCGCTCATCCCCCTGGAGCGGGCGATAGGCAATCGCAAAGCGCCGCCGCTGGTGGATACGTTCTTCCAATTGCTGCCGGATGGTTTGGTAGTGGGCTTCGCTGTAATCTACCGGAGGGCTGAAATCAGTCTTCAGGGCTGGGGGAAAGTCCTCGGGACGTAAACGCCCAACCTGGAGCACGTGATGCGCCTCCCGGGAAAACCCTAGCGTTTCCAGCAGGTAAGCTCCCAAGGCCAAGGCTTGCCGTTGTTCCGCCGACAGCAGCACCGGAAACGCCGAAGCTACCAGCTCGTAGGGGCGATGGGGACCACTGCGAATCTGGAACCCGCAATCGCGCAGCTTCCGGATCACTCGCACAATTTTTTGCTCCAGGTCGCCCGTTGATTGGCCATGACCCTCCAAGAAGTCCCCTAGAGCAACCACTAGCTCTTGCCGCCGCCGGGGCTTTTCAGCCAGTAGCCGCAGGAGTTCGAGAATGAACTTTAGCGAATTGTAGTTATTGTCATTTTTTGACAACATGCTTTCCGGTCATGGGTCTAAGCTGTGGATAGGTTACTAGGTAACGCACCATGCGAGTGTTTGTCCAACCCCTCTATGCCCAACTCAACACCGGCGTTGGGGATTGCCCGTTGGGATGTGCCCACCGGTGTCAGGTGGTGGCGCAAGCGCCAAAGTTGGCCGCACTGGCCGGGGGAAACTGTCCTTTGCTGCGGCATCAAGCCGACACCTGGGCCGCTCTGCGGGATGGGAATGCCGATGTGCTGTTTAACACCGCCCCAACGGGTGCCGGCAAAACCCTAGCCGCTTGTGGCCTGAGTCTGGTGCAACCGGGCTGGCGCTTGGTGTCCTGTTACCCCACCAACGAACTCATCGAGGACCAGGCGCGGAGTTTAGAGCACTGGCACCAGTTGTTTGGGTTGGATTTCAACCGGTGGACGCTGCACCTATATGGCGAACGACTCAGCCAGCAGGTGGAGCAGCAAGACAGCAGTCGATTTCTCGTGTTGACGGGGGCCATTCAGAACTATCCCCTGCTTTTGACCAACCCCGATTTGTTGCATTACATGGTCCACTTTCGGTATCGCGACCCCGCCTATGGAGCCGATTTACTTCCGGTTGCACTGGCAGACTTTCCCGACCTGTGGGTGTTTGATGAATTTCATCTGTTTGGCCCCCACCAGGAAGCGGCGGTGCTCAACGGCATGGCTCTGATTCGGCGGCTGCGGGGTGAGCAACGACCCCGGCGCTTTTTGTTTACCTCTGCGACCCCCAAGCCGGCATTTCAAGTCTCCCTGCAACAAACGGGTTGGACCATTCAGACCATCCCCTGTTCCTGTGTGAGCGTCCCAACTGATGGCTATCGCCTGATTGCCCAAGGCCTCGAACTGGCGTTTGTCCAACTGGAGCGGGGCCAGGAAGCGCTGGACTGGTTGCTGGCTAACGCTGGCCTACTCCGAGCACATCTCCAGGCTGAAGGAGCTGGACGCGGGCTGGTTCTCTTGAATTCAGTTGCTCAGGCCGCGCAGGCGGTTTCTCGGTTACAGGCTGTGCTTCCAGGTGTCCTGGTGCGGGAAATCAGCGGGCGGATGGACCGGCAACAACGCGCCGAGACCCAAGCCCTGCTGCGGGATGCTCCCCAACCCGTGCTGGTCATCAGTACTTCGGCAGTGGATGTGGGCGT
>JANWVM010000029.1 GCA_025056115.1 Gloeomargarita sp. SKYG116 | reverse complement strand
ACCTAACTGAGCAATATTGGCATTGAATTCCAGGCCCTTGTCGGTGTAGGCGCGGGATGCACCGTCAGTATTGAGGCTAAAAGGCATATCTAGGCCGGTTAAATTCGTCACTTCTAGAGTGCAGATAATTTTCATGTCCTGGTAACGACAACCTTGAAGGTCAAAGCGAAAACGTCCGTCTTTGCTAGTGGCCGACATAATGGCTTTAGCCTTGGGTTCCACACCAGGTAATCCAGTTGCAGGTTTACCTTCCTCCAGCGTTGGGCGGCTCCGGTTTGCTTGTTCATTGACCGCAGGAGCGCCTTGCCAATTGAACGTTCGTACAGCCCACAAGGTTGCTGCAACACCACCCATCATACCGATGAGTAGCATAACCGCCAAACCCCAAATAACATTCAGTTGAGGTTTTGTACCGGACATAGTCAAACCGCCACGCCCCGCGCACTCCTATTTTACCGAGAAAGTCCCAAAACCGTGCGCACCTGCGTTAACAATTCCTGTTCCCCCTGGGCTATTCCATCCACCGCTAAAAATTCTTGTAACTTTTGGTAAGCATCCCGCCGAGCGTCTGGTGTCGCTAAACGGTCGCGAATGGATTGCAGCAGTTGCCAACGCGCCGGCAAATTTTCATAGGCTGTGCGGATTCTCGGCATATTGCTTTGGATATAAATACTCAGCGCCATTCCCGATTCCCAGGGCATATCCAGCAACTGGTCATGAATCACATCGGTTTCTGCCACGGACAACCGGTGATCAACATACATGCCCAGCAACAACAAGTCCACCAGGGCTTCCCGTTGTAATTGCAGTGCTGGTTGGGGTTCTTTTTGTAGCAAGGCCCGTAAACGTGCCCACATAACGATTGTTCCGCAAAGCTGCCTCTACTCTACTAGAAAAGGAAAAAGCGCACAACTACAAAAGCAGACACGGCGACTAACTGGGCCAACATCACCGGTATTCCATAGGTCAAAAAACCTCGAAACGAAATCCGTCGGCCATGCTGCTCCGCAATCCCCGCCGCCACAATATTGGCTGAAGCCCCTACCAACGTCCCATTGCCACCCAAGGTCGCTCCGTACATCATGGCGTAAAACAATGGCAATACCGTATCAGGAAATTGCCCATCAAACCCCGGTTTCAACACATCAGCAGGGGCCAAGCCCACATCTACGACATATTGCTTTAGCAAGGGCACCATGGCAGTTACTAGAGGGATATTTGGGATGACGCTCGAAACCAAACCCACAAAAAAAATTAAAACAATCGAACCTAGCAGAATATTCTGACCGAGAATCATACTCAAAATCTCGGATAAACTCTTGATAATGCCGCTTTTTTCTAGGCCGCCAATCAACACAAAAATGCTCATGAAAAAGATAAGCGTACTCCAGTCCACATCCCGAAGAATGTTATTGACTGTGTCAATGCCGCTGTGATGACTGAGGAGCATCGCCAGAGTCGCGCCCATTAATGCCACCGCTGCCGGGGAAATTTTCTGGGGTAGCGATTCACCCACCACAAACATCGTTAATACAAAAACAACAATAACAATGCCGACGGATAAGACAGTGGGATGATTCACAGTGGGATGGGGCAAAACATCCAGATTCTCCAACTTCTTGCGCCAGATTTTGGGGAACAAAAACGGCAACATGAATACGATCACAGCAATGGCGATTGCCCCACCTAAACTTAAACGCCAGAAGTAATCCATAAAACTCAAGTTAATGGCATCTGCCACGATATAGGTAGCCGGATCGCCAACCATGGTTAACAAGCCCGCGGAATTGGCAATCATCACCATCAGGATTAGCAAGGGTACAAAGTCCACACCAATGTCCTGAGCAAGGGGGGGTATCAGTGGCGCCAGCAACATCACCGTTGTCGCATTGGGCAATACTGCGCAGACGGGTGTGGTAATCGCCACGACTCCCAAAAGTAAATTCCGGCCTTGCCCCTTGCCTAACAGCACCATTTGGGCCGCTAGATAGTCAAAAATTTTGGTAGGTTCAAAGGCCCGCACCAGCACCATGACCCCAAAAAACAAGGCCAGTGTGTTGTAACTGCGCCCGATGTAGCCAATGGCTTCCCCGAGGGTCATGACCTGGCAAAAGACGAGCACCATGGCACCCAACAGGGCAGCGACGGTCAGGTGCATCCACTCAGTGACGATCAATGCCACTACAGCCAGAAAGGTGATGCCTGCAACTGCAACTTGCCAGCTTTCCATAGGCGCTCCACCAGAGGGGCAAATTGCCGCTACCTTAACAACTTGTCCTGGGTGCCGTCAACTGAGAATTTCTGCCCCTGATAAATTGGCCTCTTGACCAGCGTTGATTGGCTCCGGCGGCAGCACCAAATCTACCTGCTGGCGGTAGTAATCCACTTCTTTGACCACCACATCAATTTCCATCCCAACCGCATACGTAGCATTGGTACGCCGACCCACTAGCGCCTGTTGTTGTGGCCGGAATTCGTACCAGTCATTGCGCAGAGCAGTGACGTGGACGCGTCCTTGGAGGGGCGTTCGCTCAATTGCCACAAAAAACCCGTAGGATTCCACGCTCACGATTAAACCGCGCACCTGTTGCCCCGGCGACAACCGGCAGCGGTGTAACCACAACAAATGCTCGTAGTCCTCGCGGGCCTGGCGGTGGAGCCGTTCCCGTTCCTGCCACTGGGACAAGATTTGTTGCGCCTGGGTTTGTAATTCCTCTTGCACCGATGGGGGCAACACCGGCCAATCCACCCGCCCATGGCACTCGCTGCTGCGCAAGTCCACGGTTTCCTTGGAACGGGAACTTTTGCGGTCCTTTCCTTGGGTGAATAGCGCCCACAGTACCCGCTGGTTGAACAAATCCGTGTATCGGTCTAGCGGTGCCACCCCGTGTAGGTAAGGAGTCCACCCCAAGCCAAAATGCTCCCCCGCTTGCAGGCTGTCAGTCGGCGGCTTGAGGATTTCTAGAAATAGCGTTTGCAACAACGGCGCTAGCTCGTGGGACTGGATCAAAGGCAACAATGTCGTCACATCCAAGGTCTCCGGCACCGGCAACCCCAGCGTCTGCAGTAGGAAGCGGTACCGTTGCCAGGCGTCGGGATCGGGGGGTGGTTGCACGCGGAACAGTCCCGGCAGTTGCAAGGCTTGCAGATGGCGCGCCAGCAGGTGATTTGCCAATAGCGCCACCGCTTGGGCCACCCGGGCAGCAGGGTCGTTTTCCTGGCGGGGCAAACCGCTCGGGTGTTCATCTGGTAAGGGGTAGGCACCAGACATGGGCAAACCCACTCGCTGGCCAGTGCGTTCCACCCAATCCGTCACACTGGCAACCACTTCCAACGGCGGTTGGTCATCCACCCGTACCCAGCCGGGTTCTAGGCGATACGTCCCCACCTGGCCTGCGGCGTCCAACTGCACCCACAGGGAAATGCTGGGCCACTCTGGTCCCAAATTCACGGGAGGGGTCATGGGATAGATGGTATTCCCCAAACCAAAGGTGGCTCCCTGTTGCCGGGCGTACCAATCCACGAGGGTTTCTGGGGAGATGTAGGCGGTGCCATCGGGAATGTGAATCCCCAAACGCCCTGATTCCCACGACACAGCCAGCTTGCCCAAGCCCCAGGTCGCCAAGTGCCGGTAATCTTGTCGCGGCCAGTCGCTAGGAACGCACACCAATTCCGCAGGCAAGCCCGCCGGTGGGTTCGGAACCAGATTATGTTTACATAACACCAGCAGGGACGGGTCAGCGCTCTGGGCATCGGGGCCTAACACCTGTTTAATCACTCCTTGAGCGGGTAACTGAGCCAGGGGGTAACGCGCTATCCTGACGTACACCAGTTGGTCCACCCACTGACTTACCTCGTCACCCGGCAACGCCACCGTGATATTCAACCGGTCATCCATCGGTTTGGCAACATAACCGGTATCGCTCGGCTTCACTTGGGCGACCAAAGCCGTGATTGCCCGCTCCAGCACCAGGAACACTTCTCCTTCGGGACTGCGGCGGTTGCGGCCTTTGCGCATGACCTTGACCAACCCCCAGTCACCGTGCCAAGCAGTACCCAGATAACGGGCTGGGATATAGATATCAGCAGCGCCAGGTTCCTCCTGAACAGCCCAAAAACTGCCCCGTGAAAAGCGTAACCGCGCCTTGACCACATCCGGCATCGGTACCCGCCGATATTTACCAAACTCCTCCGTGACCAGGGATAATTTGGTTAAGACATCCAGGGCAATTTTAAGCCGCAGCCGGTCACTTTCCGTTTCGCAGAACAATTTTTTGGCCAAGACCTTGGGAGCAATGAGTTTATCTTCCGGTAAGTTGCCCAAAAGTTCTCCAATTGAAAATGGCATGGCTCATCCCATCCGTCCTGTGTTTCACTTTATCATCGCCTCTACCTGATCTTGGCAGATTCTCAGCCTCTTGCTAAGATTGTGGGAAAAGATATAAGAATTCCCACCACCAATCCCATTCGCCAGCCCCAAGGAGTGCCCCATGGATTCCGTGCGTCCTGAGAGCGATACGCAGATTGACAGTTTCCCGGTGGAATTACTAGAAGACCGGTATCAGGTGGGTCACAACGCCTTGTACAACCGGCTCAAGGGACTGGGCATCAAACCCTTCAAGGTGAGTCGGCGGGCCTACATCACAGCCCAGGAGTTGGAGCGATTAGACCGGCTACACGAATTTTTGCAACAGGGGGGCACCATCAATGACTTTTTAGCCCAAGACCCCAATCCCCCCGCTGATTTAAGCATCAACCGTTCCGAGGTTCCGGTCAATCTCACCCACTTGATTGGAACCGTAGCCGATGCAGTGGCGGGCGCTGTTGTCAGTAGTATGCGTTCAACCGCCGGTGTTATCGCCGATGCGGTGGCTCAGCGTCTTGCCCAACTCAAAACCACGAGCGACCCGTTGGAATACTTGCGCACCCTGGAGGAAGCCTATCGCAATGGCTGGATTCTCAGCACATCAGAAGTGGCCTATTTGTTGCGGGTGGCGCCCCGGACGATTACCGAACACGGGGAACAGTTTGAGGATTCAGGCTTTGTCTTCAGGCGGGTGGGGAAAAAGCGGGGAGAAGTGGCCTGGCGGGTCGCTAAACCTGGTGATTTGCCACCGCCGGAGCGTTATCAACCCATGGACCCCCAAACCGGTTATCCCCAGTGGTAATCAATCCGGGCCTTGGGGACGCCGGTGTTGTTGAAATTGTCGTTGCCATGCCTTCGCCGTGCGTAACGCCAGCCATACCAACATGAGGGCAATCAAGCCACCCTGGGTTGGGGCTTTCAGCGCAAAAATCGCCAGCAAGGCGCACAAACCATCTTGCGTGAGCACGACCCAGAGGGGAAAAGTACCCCGGCGGTACAGCCAGCCCACCTGTACCAGTTGCAGCAGCAATGCCAGGGCAGCACCAACATAGCCCATCAAGTTCTGGAAACCAGGGGGCATTTTCATCAACTGCGCCGTCACAACACCCAATAGCCAACCCACCGGCGGACTCAACACGACCTGCAACGGTTGCTGCAACCGCACACCCCAGGGATGCAATGGCGCTATGAGTTCCCACACTGCCCAGCTCGTTAACAGCCCCAAGGTCAGCGCCGGCGACCAGCGTCCCACCACGGGAATTTGTTCCCAGGCTTCTTCCCGTTGGAGCACCAAGATCAACAACAGCGGGAATGCCAACCGAAATCCCCCCGCCGCTGCGGCTGCCAATACGGCCAGTACCGCTGCCATGACCGCCCATTGCACCCATGCCACTGAAAATTTAAGATATGTCAGGAAATCTGAAAGTTTCTCCTGCCTATGACGACCGCTTGGCAAGCCTGGGCCAACCTACTGGAGCAACGCTTGGACTACTACCGGCAGTTCTACGGCGCCTACAACCACAACCCGCAGCAGTGGGAAGCCGAACACGGCGCTTGGACTGTTTTCGAGCACTGTGAAAAGGCGCAAGTTTTGGGAGAGCTTGGTCAAATCCTCACCTTGTTGCAACGACAAACGCTACATGAAGGCCAACTCGATACTCCCGGTGATGTGGAGTATTATTCCACCGTCAAAGAAGCACTCCGGGTCATCCGGCAATTTCTAGAACAACACCCTCCCCGTGCCGTCCCTAACTAAGCTGCTGGAGCATAACAATTAGCGGTTTACCTACGGATAGCTAAACTACCTTAGGTTGTCAGAAAAAGAACTAACAACGGGACGGTGCCCTGCGACCTCAAGGATGACAAAGATAACCTGGCAATAACTAAGCAACTTGAGGGTGTCTTATGAACGGTCGCAAAGGGGTACCGCCGCTTTCAGTTCTTTATCATGTGTTGATGCTGAATGCTTACGAGGCCTACCTCACTCCACCCGCTGGGTCATGGGGGAACTCGGCGTGGCATAGGACTTGACCGGTATCCGCCCAGCAAGAAACGCGAGACGTCCAGCTTCCACTGCCAAACGCATGGCTGCTGCCATCCGGGGCGGGTCCTGCGCCTGGGCAATCGCAGTATTGATGAGAACTGCCTGCGCCCCCATTTCCATCGCCTGAGCTGCTTCACTGGGGGTACCAATCCCAGCATCGATCACCACTGGCACTTTCGCTTGCTCGATGATGATGGCGATGTTACTGGCGTTGCGTAACCCCTGCCCCGAACCAATTGGCGACCCCAAGGGCATCACCGTCGCGCACCCGACTTCCTCCAACTGGCGGGCCAATACTGGGTCAGCGTTGATGTAAGGCAAAACCGTAAAACCTTCTTTCACAAGCTGTTCCGCCGCCCGCAATGTGCCAATCGGGTCTGGCAATAAATATTTGGGATCGGGGATGACTTCCAACTTGACAAAATTATTGTCCTCTTGCCCCAGCACCTTGGCCATTTCCCGCCCTAAGCGCGCTACCCGAATCGCCTCTTCTGCTGTGCGACACCCTGCTGTGTTGGGCAATAACCACAAACGACGCCAGTCCAAGGCTTCCACCAATCCAATGTGACCAGGCGCTTGGTCCTGCACTCGCCGCACAGCTACTGTCACCATTTCACAACCACTGGCGGCAATACTAGCTTGCATTTCCGCAATGCTGCGGTACCGCCCTGTACCCGTAAACAACCGCGACCGGAAACATTTGCCGCCAATACACAGCTCATCAAGCGCTGGGGCTGCCGTTGCCACCATGCTTAACCTGGAAAAGGAACGGCTCTATTGTAACCGTTTAACCGAACCGCCCGCCGACGTAGGCTTGGGTCGCTTCCTGGCTGGGTTGCTGGAAAATTTTAGCCGTCACGTCATACTCCACCAGCTGTCCCGTGCGACTGCCTTCTTTCATTTCCACGTTGAAAAAGGCCGTGTAATCCGACACGCGCGACGCCTGCTGCATGTTGTGGGTCACAATCACAATGGTGTACAGGTCCCGCAGCTCCTGCATCAGGTCTTCAATCCGCCGAGTGGAAATGGGGTCAAGCGCCGAGCAGGGTTCGTCCATCAAAATCACCTCTGGCTGCACGGCTACCGCCCGCGCGATACACAACCGCTGCTGCTGCCCGCCCGATAGCGCTGTCCCTGGCTTTTTCAACTTGTCCTTCACTTCATCCCACAGCGCTGCTTGCCGCAAGGCCCGCTCCACCAACTCGTCCATATCTCCCTTGTAACCGTTGATGCGCGGTCCGAAGGCAATGTTCTCGTAAATGCTCTTGGCGAAGGGATTGGGCTTTTGGAACACCATGCCAATCCGCCGCCGCAAGGTTACCGGGTCGACAGAGGGGTCGTAGATATTCTTACCGTGAAACAGGATTTGCCCCTCTAAGCGCGTTCCCTTGATAAAGTCATTCAACCGGTTGAAACACCGTAGCAACGTGCTCTTGCCACATCCCGATGGGCCAATAAAGGCGGTAATCCGGTTGCGCTTAATGGGTAAATCAATGTTGCGGAGCGCCAAAAACGAGCCATAGTAAAAAGCGTCTACCTTGGCGTGAAGAATAATATCATCGCTCGGCGTCCCCGTTTGTGTTCCCATCACTGGCTCCTTGCAACCTCAATGTGCACACCCAACCGTACAGGCAGATTTTAACCCAGATAGCTCGCTTTTAGTATATGAACCAATATCCCCATCCCACAGTTAAGTTTCGGTTAAATTTGGGTTAAAAATCGTCTCCTAGGAGGGCGCCCAGTTCGGCGATCAGGGGGTCGGCAACGGTGGTCGGTTTTGGCGGCGGAGGGGGCGGCGGTGGTTCGATGGGTTTGGGGGTCGGAGCCAGGTGTTGCCGGATGAGAGCTTCCACATCGGCTCGGGTCAGCCAGGGGCGTTGTTGCAATTCCACAACTGCCTGCTCTAACCGTTGCAGACGTCGCTCCAGGTCACTGGGTGGGGAGGCTTGCAGGCGTTGTTTGACCCAGTCACTGAAACTAATCCCCTGGGCGGCGAGTTCGGCATCCAATTGCTGTTGCAGGGCTTTTTCTTCGGGGCCAAACGTGACGCTGTAGGAATGCCCTGCTCCCTGGACAAATTGCCGCAGCGCGATTTTGCACAGTTCACCAAAAGCAATTTGCTGAGCTGCCGCCCGGCGGTCGAGTTCCTCCAGGAGTTCAGCGTCCTCCGGGGTCGGGTAAAAGGTAATCGAGCGACTCACTCGTTTGCTCAACCCTACGCCCCTTTATCTTTACTCAATTGCACTTGCCCATAGATATATTGTCCCAAAGCGTTGGCTGTACGGGTGGGTTCAGCCAGGTGGGGCGTTAAACCATATTCCCGCAGCAGAGGCGCGAGGTCATTCCAGAAAAACTCCCCGCCGCCGCCGGTGATGATGACATCTGTAACTTGACTAGGCAACCACTGGCGGATGCGCTCCCACAACTCCCGGGCGAAATTGGCGCGAATGCGGGGGAGAATGTCGTCCAGGTCGATGGGTTTTTCCCCGCGTGGTCGGTAAAACCGTTGACCTTCCGGGCGATGCACAGCCTCAATCAGGGTTAAATCTTCGCTGTCAGCCCCTTTGATCTGAGCGGCAAGTTGTTCATAGAACTGGCTCATGCCAAATTGTTCGCTGCGGGAGGTGCCACGGGCGAAATGAAATTTATCCACCTTGAGCATGTCGGTTGTCTGGTGACCAATATCGATCACCGCCACGTGGAGGTTGACTAGCGATTTTTCTTCGGTTCTCTTGCCTGCCGCTTTTTCTTTCTCCATCATTTCTTTTTCTATCTTGTGGCACCAGACCAAACTGCCATACCCTTCTGGCATCACCCAGACTTTCACCACATTGACGGTAAAGTTGCGACCGCGGTAGGCCAGGGCGTGGGGGGCTTGGAGTTGGGCCACCAATTGGCGTTTTTCCGTGTCAAATTGCTCCTGTGAAAGGTAGGGCAACCCCAGGGAAATTGCTAGATCGCCGCTCAACTCGAAATACCCAATGCAGGCAAAGGTTTTGACTAGGGCGTCCTCGATTTTCGATTGCCCCACCCCCAACCCTGCCCCAAAATCTGCTGCCAGGTGACCAATTGCGTAAGCCCGCCCCTGGTATTCCACCCACATATCCCGCAGGGGGTCGCCGCCTTCAAATCGCCCCTGTCGTACTTGTTCCAGGGTGAGTTTGGCGACGTTGGCAGGAATCACTAATACTTCGTTCGGGTCACTGCTGATGCAGGTCTTGATGGCGGTGCGTCCCAAGTCCACACTTAAGAGGGTGGGGGAGCCGACAAATTTACTGGTGGTCATAGCCAGAAATACCATTTACAGCTAAGGATAGCACCCAGCCGCCGGAATGCTAAGCTAAGCATAGCACCCTGTCGTCATCTGACCCAATCCCTGTGCGCCTGCGGCAACTGACGCTCAGTTTTCCTTCAACGCTTTACCTGAGTCCGGTGTTAGATTTGCTGCTGGCAGATGTACCACCGGAATTGCTGCCCCTGGTGCGGTTGGGATTGCAGGAAGCGCTGGTCAATGCGGCGAAACACGGCAACAATCTGGACCCTAGCAAGACGATTCGGGTGCATTACGAGGGCCGGGCGGACGGCTGGTACTGGGTGATCGAAGACCAGGGGCCGGGGTGTCCCCGTGACTGTGATTGTTTACCAGAAGGGCCGGAGTGGTCGTGGGAATCGGGCCGCGGTTTGTATATCTTGCACCAAGTTTTCGACCGGGTGGAGTGGTGTGACCAGCGACAACGGTTACATTTGACCAAACGCTTGCCGGAGGCCCGCTGATGACATCCCATGGCCCAACGCTGGCACTGGCCGCCTTCGAGCTGTTGGAGAATGGCAACCAAAACAGGGCTTGGATAAAGTGTTCTTAACGTGAGCAACAATAGCAGGCTGAAAGTCATGCGGGACTGGCGCTGGTTGCCGTTGGTCGTTGGGAGTGTCGGGGGACTGGCGTTGCTGGTCAATCGCAGTTTAACCACCTCTCTTACCCCCGCCCAAACCCGCGCTGATGCCCTGGGTATTCTCCTGAGCGCTGTGCTAATCCTCACTGGTCTCCTGTGGCAACAAATACAACCCAAACCAGCCGAAGCGGTTGAATTGGTGGGGGTCAATGGCTTCGAGATGCCAGCGGATTTGCCGACGTGCATTCAACAGGAACTAGCCTGGTTATCCCATACCCTGCTCACCACGACGCCGACCAAAACGGTAGTGGTTTATTGGGATGGTCAAACCTATTTGCGGCGGGGCATCTTGGGGCCACAAGCGCAGGTGCAACCGGGGCCGATCCTCCAACGGGTCTTGGCGCAACAAAAACCGGTGTATCTGGTGGATTTGCAGCTCTATCCAGGGCGGGTGGAATTTGCTTACTTACCCCCGAATACCCAGGCAGTGATTGTACAGCCAATGGCTGGCCGGGGGGTGCTGGTAGTGGGCGCGAACTGGCCTCGCTGTTACACGCAGCAGGAGGAAAGCTGGATTGCGGCGTTGGCTGATAAACTGGCGGTGGTACTGGCTACCCAGGGAGTGCGCTCATGAGACGAATGGGGCTGTCTATTGGTCTAATGGCGGGGTTGCTATTGGGCTGGCCAGCTGTGCTGGCTGGGGGTTCCAAACCGACATCACTGGTTGCCAGTCAAAATCCCCGGGGGCTGCGGGTGAGTAATCGCAGCAAGCAACCCCTGCGGCTGGTGTTGTTGGCCCGCAAACCCGGCGGTGGTTACCAGGAACCGGTGCACTGGGACTTTGCGCCGGGGGAAGGGGAGCGAGAGGGATTGATGCTCAGCCTGCCGGAAGGGCCGTTGGCGCTGCAACCGGGAGATATTCTGGTAGCGTTTAGCCTGGATGGTTCACGGCGGTACTGGGGACCGTATGTGGTGGGAAGTACCAGCAAACCCACTCGACCCAATGAAAATAGCGATTGGCAACTGATCTTGTGATAACTTTGTCCTAAATTTTTCACCCGGACGCGGAGACGTCATGCTAGGCTAACGGCAGGAGTGGGAGAGGACAGCGTGACGGAGACGACCAAGGTTCCGGTAGCGGTGGTGGGGGCATCCGGTTATGGCGGGGTACAGCTTGTGCGCCTGCTGCTGGAACATCCGCACCTGGAGTTGGTGTACCTGGGGGGCGATACGAGCGCGGGGCAAGAATACGCCGATATTTACCCGCACCTGGGTCACCGGTTGCATCGGGTCGTCGAGCCGGTGGATGTCTCCGTCATTGCCCGCAAGGCGCAGGTGGTGTTTCTTTCGCTGCCCAATGGCGTCGCTCCGAAACTGGCGCCGGATTTGCTGGCTGCCGGCTGTCAGGTGTTGGATTTATCCGCCGACTACCGGTTTCGGGATTTGCAAACCTATCAAACTTGGTACGGCATCGAACGCAGCGATAAGGAGGTCGCAGCCAAGGCGGTGTACGGCCTGCCGGAACTGTACCGGGACGCCCTGGTGGATGCCCGTTTGGTGGGCTGTCCGGGCTGTTACCCGACGGCGAGTTTGCTGGCGTTGGCCCCGCTGCTGCGCCAGGGGTTGGTGGTGTGGGACAGTATTGTGATTGACGCGAAATCGGGAACGTCGGGGGGTGGGCGGCAGGCGAAGACTCACCTACTCCTGGCGGAAGCGGACCAGTCAGTGGCAGCCTATGGGGTGGCGCGGCATCGCCATCGTCCAGAAATTGAACAAGTCTGTGCGGATTTGGCGGGCCAGCCGGTGAAGGTGCAATTTACCCCCCATCTGGTGCCGATGGTACGGGGCATCCTGGCGACGGTTTATGCCCAGATGCGCGACCCAGGTCTGACTACGGAAGATTTGCTGATGATTTACCAGGCGTTTTACCGAGGGAAACCGTGGGTGCGGGTGCTGCCGCCGGGGGTGTATCCCCAAACCAAATGGGCTTGCGGAACCAACATGTGCTACATCGGGCTGGAGTTGGACACCCATACCGACCGGGTGGTGGTGATGAGCGCCATTGACAACCTGCTCAAAGGCCAGGCGGGGCAAGCGGTACAATGTCTGAATATCAGTCGGGGTTGGCCGGAAACACTCGGACTGCCCCAGTTGAGTTTCTATCCCTGATGCCCCTGGTGCGCTGGCGTGCTTGGCTACCCTACGTAACGTTGCTGGCGCTGGTCTTGCCGTTACTGGTCTGGCGCGGGCCGGAGCAGAGTTTTTTGCCCTATGACGAGGGGTTATACGTCTGGCGGGCGCGGGGGATGCTCGTGTCGGGAGACTGGCTGGTGCCGCGCTCCTGGGATGCGGTGCATTACCACAAACCGCCGGGGTTTTACTGGGTGCTGGCAACGGTTTTTCAACTGGCGGGGCTGAGTGAATGGACGGCGCGGCTGCCATCTCTACTGGCCAGTGTGGTGACGACGTTGACGCTGTACGACCTGGGGAAACGGTTGGTGGCGCCGGCGGCAGCCTGGTGGGGGGCGTTGTTGCTCAATCTGCACTTCCTGTGGTTTTCCTACAGTCGGCAGGCGACACCGGATGTGCTCACGGTGATGCTAGGGGTCGTCGGTGTGTGGGCATTGGTGCAGGCGGAAGAATCCCCCAAGCAGGCGAATCGCTGGCGACTGGGAGCGGGGGTGTGTCTGGGATTGGGATTGATCCTGCGCAGTGCGATGGGATTGATTCCCTTGTTCGCGCTGCTGCCTTACCTGTGGTTGGAACGGAAACGGCACAGGCATTGGGGCAATCCTTGGCTGTGGGCCGGGGTGGGACTAGGCGTAGCGCCGATGCTCATCTGGCTGGCTCTGGTTACCGTCAAAGATGGCTGGCAACCCCTACAGGCGTTAGTAGGATTCGTGGGACGGGCGGTGGTACGGACGCGCCAGGGGAACGGGCCGCTATATTACCTGTGGAATCTACCGGTGCAGGGGTTCCCGTGGCCGTTGCTAGCGCTGGTGGGGCTGCCGGCGATTCCCGCTGCTAGACGCAGTTTACTGGTGGGGTATCCGCTGGTGGGGTTGGTGGGCTTGAGCGCCATTTCCACACGGTTGCCCCACTACAGTCTGGCGTTGTTGCCCTGGCTGTCGCTGTGGGCGGGGCTGGGGCTGGTACGCACCGGTTGGATGTTTGCCGGCATTGCCAAACGTCGTTGGGTGGCGCAGACATGGGCCTATGGGCTGGGTGTGCTGGGTGGGACGCTGGTGCTGTTGACCACCGTGCTGTACCCCCGTTTGGTGGCGCAGGCGCCGGAGGACGTCACGCTCTACCGCTGGCCGGCGTTGGCGTTGGGGGTGAGCTGGGCGCTACTGCCGGTGTGCTGGTTGGTTCGGTATCGCTGGCGCCAGGTGTGGCCGGGGGTGCGGGTGTGGTTCCTGTTGACAGTGGCGGGGCCGTGGTTGACGCTGGCGCTTTTGGGAGGCATGGGACTGGTGGGCAACTACCGCCCTGAGGTGAAGGCGTTCTTGCAACAGGAACCGGTAGCAACGGTCTTGGCTCAGGAGCGGGTTCATTTCGTGCGGCAAGGGGAAGGGGATGAGGCACAAATTTTGCTGAGCATTTACACGCCCCATCTGGGCCGGTGGTATCCGGAAGCGGCGGCGCTCCCCCCGGGGGACTGGGCCTGGGTGCAACCGGGATTGACGCTGCAACCGCGCCGGCGTTATCGGGTGGTGGCGGTGTACGAGGGCTGGCGACTGGTGCAGGCGCGGGCCAATAGATAGATGTGTGGCATTGCCGGGTTGTGGTTGCATAAACAGGCGGCGACTCTTGCGCTGGCTGTGCGCCAGATGACCGCAACGCTCGCCCATCGTGGGCCGGACGGGGAGGGCGTGTGGGTGGATGAGACGGCGCAATTGGGCTTGGGACACCGGCGCTTGGCCATCCTGGACTTGTCGCCCCAGGGAGCGCAACCCATGCGGTCAGCGGCGGGCAATGTGCTGGTTTTTAACGGGGAAATTTACAACTACCGGGAACTGCGCCGGGAATTGACCGCCCAGGGCAACCGGTTCCAGAGCCAGACCGATACGGAAGTGTTGCTAGCAGGGCTGGAGCGGTGGGGGATCGAGACCTGTTTACAAAAATGCCGGGGAATGTTCGCGTTTGCTTTTTGGCACGCCCAGGAACGCTGCCTGTACCTAGCGCGGGACCGGATGGGAGAAAAACCGCTTTACTACGGGTGGACGGCGACGGGCTTTGTTTTTGCATCGGAATTAAAAGCGGTGCGGTGTAGTCCAGGTTGGCGAGGGGAACTGCACCGGCCAGCGCTGGATGTGTTTTTGCGCTATGGCTACATTCCCAGCCCCTACAGCATTTACCAGGGCATTTACAAATTGCCGCCGGGCACCTGGTTGCGCCTGGAGAACCCCCACCATCGCCCGGAACCCCAACCCTACTGGTCGCTGGTGGATGTAGTCGCTCCTAGCCAGGAACCCTGGCGTCTCTCACCGGCAGCCACCGTGCAGGTCTTGGATGAATTGCTCACGCAGGTGGTGGGGGAACAAATGGTGGCGGATGTACCGCTGGGGGCGTTTTTGTCGGGGGGGATTGACTCATCGCTAATTGTCGCCCTAATGCAAAAGCAGTCGCCCCAGCCGGTCAAAACCTTTACGATTGGGTTTACCGAAGCGGCCTACAATGAAGCGCCCTGGGCCAAACGGGTGGCGCAGCACCTGGGTACGGACCACACCGAGTTAATCACCACGCCCGCGTTGGCGATGGCGGTCATTCCCAAACTGCCCCAGATTTATGACGAGCCGTTTGCCGACAATTCCCAAATCCCCACTTTTTTGGTCGCCGAATTGACGCGCCAATCCGTGACAGTGAGCTTGTCGGGCGATGGGGGCGATGAACTGTTTGGGGGTTACCGCCAGTATGTTTATGCGCGCCGGATTTGGCGGTCGCTGGGTTGGTTGCCCCCCAAGATACGCCAATCCTTGGCTCAGGCGTTGCAACGGCTGCCAGTGGAGCGGCTCAATCACCGCCTACGCACCCCCTACTATTCCCTGGCGGACAATGTGGCTCGCCTGGTCGCCGCGCTGGGGGAATCCCATCCAACCAAGCTCTACCGGCACCTAATGGCCCGCTGGCTGGCATCGCCCTTGATCCCCACCACTGAACCCCTGCCCACCACGGTTTTTGAGCAACTGGCTGAACAGTTTCCTGCATCGTGGGGTGTGATTCCCCTGCTGATGCTGACCGATGCGCTCATGGAGTTGCCCGACGACATCTTGGTCAAAGTGGACCGAGCCACGATGGCGGTGGGGTTAGAATCCCGAGCGCCCTATCTCGACCCCCAGGTGGTGGCGCTGGCTGGGCGACTGCCGCTGCCTTACAAGGTACGGCGGAATCAGACCAAGTGGATACTGCGCCAGGTGCTCTACCGTTACGTCCCGCCCCGACTGCTCGAGCGCCCGAAACAAGGGTTTGTCCTGCCGCTGGGGGAATGGCTACGCACGCCGCCGCTGCGGGATTGGGCCGAAGAGCTGTTGCGTCCCCAGCGATTGCACCAGCAGGGGTACTGGGATGTCTCCGCGATTCAACAGAAGTGGCAGGAGCACTTAGCGGGAGTAGCCAATTGGCAAGCGCTGTTGTGGCCGGTGCTGATGGTGCAGGCGTGGCTCACTTCGCCGGCGCACCAAAGCTGAAGGGGGGGTCGCCGACAGCGCGTTTAAGAGCCGCCAAGGCCCGGTTGTAGCCCAGCACCGCATTGACCAGGTTCCCCTGCGCTTGAGTCAGGGCATTTTCTTGGTTGATCACGTCGGTTTGCGTGCCCACCCCCGCCTGAAACCGCAACCGCGCCAGCCGCAGGCTTTCGTTGGCCTGTTCGAGCGCCAAAGCCGCGGTCTTGATATTGGCTTCGTTGGCCCGCAGGTCGCTCAAGGCCCGCTCGACTTGGAACCGCACTTGGTTACGCACGTTGGCATAGTTAATATCCGCCGCGGCAATATTGGCTTCTGCCTGGCGCGCGCCAGCGAGTGCCGCTCCCCCGTCAAACAACGTCACACTGAACTGCAGACCCAAAGCGTAACCCTGGCCGAAACCACCCCGGTCTAGATTGGCGGGACTCTCAAAAAACCGCAGGAAATCGGTTTGGGCGAACAGGGCAATGTTGGGGCGAATCCCGGACAGAGCCAGTTCCCGCTGCGCCTGCTGGAACCGTCGCTGGGACAGGGGGATGAACAATTCCGGTCGCTGCTGAAATCCCCGCAAAATGCTTTCTTCCAAGGACAAGGCCCACGTTCCCGCCGCTTCAATTGGGTCGGCTGCCGTCACCGTCACTTGATTGCCCAGGCTGAGAAGCTGCACCAAATTCCGCTGGGCCACCGTCTGGTCCCGCTGGGCATTGACCAATTGTTGGCGCGCGTTGGCTAACTGCACTTCCGCCTGCAGCACGGCAAACTGGGTCCCCACGCCCGCCCGCAACTGCGCCTGGGCATCCCGTAAACTCACCTCCGCGTTGCGCACCGCTGACTGGGCAATCGCCACCTGAGCATCGGCGTTTTGCAGGTCGTAGTAGGCGTTGGTCACCGCTAGTTGCACCTCCTGGGCCACCCGCACCCCATTCAAAACCGCCTGGCGCAATTGTTCCTGGGCCTGTTGAATCCGTGCGCCCCGTTGTCCGCCCGCGTAGATGCTGTAGGTCAAGCGCAACGTCCCATCCCAGGTGGTCGAAGGCCCATCACTCCGGCTTGGACGGAGCAACGCCCCCAGGGGGCCTACCGCCTGCGCTCGTTGTCGGGATACCCGGTCTGAGATTTCCGCCTGGGCCGATTCACTGCGCTGGAAATTGGACTGGAACGTGAGGCTGGGAAACAACGCCGCCTGCGCCTGTCGCAATCCCGCTCGCGCCGCCTCAATCTGGGCACGGGCTGCTTGTAGCTCCCGGTTGGTACGGGCTGCCAGCTCCAAGGCTTGTTGCAGGGTCAGGGCTTGGGTGGTTTTGATTTCCACCTCTGCCGGTTGCGTGGGCGTCGCCAGGGGATTTTCATCCGGCAGCAAGGGCGCTAGCAAGGGGGGTAAATTACGAAAATCTTGAGCACCAGGAGAATTGGGCGGTACAGGGGTCACGGCAGGTAAATCAGGCAACTCCGGCACTCGACCCGGTTGAGCTAATTCCGTGGCTGTCGTTTCTGCTCGCAGGCCACCGCCAGCAACCCCTATACCCACGCCGACTAGACTACCCAGCCACCAGCGCACGGGTTTGCCACCCATAGGCATCCTCACACCACCCGCTTTCCACCATAGCCCCTTGGTTCCAGTCTTGACAATCCAGCCGTACTACAGAGGCCACCAACTGGCTCGGCGTATGCCCACGGGCAGTTTCGTCGCCCAGTTCGTGCGGGCCATAGCTAACTGTTCCTCTGCAACTAGCGCCCCCTCCAGATTCGCCCCACACAGGTTCGCATCCCGCAGATTGGCATTGCGCAGGTAGGCTTCCGTTAAATCA
Source organism: Gloeomargarita sp. SKYG116 (assembly GCA_025056115.1). Lineage (GTDB taxonomy): Bacteria > Cyanobacteriota > Cyanobacteriia > Gloeomargaritales > Gloeomargaritaceae > Gloeomargarita. The sequence goes on along the minus strand of JANWVM010000029.1, from coordinate 6,909 downwards.
GCGTTGCGCAGGTCTGCCCCCTGGAGGTTGGCAAAACTGAGGTAGGCCTTGTGCAAATTGGCCCGTTGCAGATTCGCCCCCTGTAGGTTGGCCCGCCCTAAATTCGCTTCCTCTAAAATGCACTCCCGTAAATTAGCGTTCGCTAAAATCGCCTCCGTCAAAATGCAGCCCACCATCACCTGACCCTGGAGGTCATAGCCCCGCAGGTCGTAACCAGCAAAATCTTTTTTCCCGTTTCGCAAAGCCTCTTTCAAACGACTGGGACTGAGTTTCGTGCTTTCATCAGCATCGCCCGTATCCATCTTCAAAGCGCGGGCCTTGCGAGCGCGAATGGCAGCCGCTAACCGATTTAGCTGGTTGTCTTCACCAGTTAACTCAGGTAGCTCATCGGGTGTAACCGTTGAGGGTGCAGGCGAGGATGTGCGACGGCCTTGAGCCAGACTGTCACGGTAGGGTTCCAAGTCCAAGGCCCGGAGAACGGCTCCCGCTGTCGCGTAGCGCTGCTTGAGGGAAATAGCCAACATGCGGTCCAGCACTTGTGCAAACGCATCACTCACCCGCACGTGTTGACGCCAGCGAATTTCGCCGGTTTGGGGGTCCGTCTCCAACTCCTTGGGAGATTTACCCGTTAACAAGTACAAGCACGTGCCGCCTAAGGCGTAAATGTCGCTGGCATAAACTGGACGCATGGACAACTGTTCTGGGGGTGCATAACCAGCAGTACCGATGGCAAATTGGGTGAGTTCGTTCTCGGCGTCAGCGGGGATTTGTCCAACTTGTTTCACTGCGCCAAAATCAATCAAAATTAAAGCTCCATCTGCTTTGCGGCGGATAATGTTAGCCGGCTTGATGTCCCGATGAATCACCCCCTGCTGGTGAATGTACTGCAAAAGTGGGAGCATCTGCCGCAAAAACAACTTAACCGCTCCCTCCTCATAGGGTCCTTTTTCTCGTACTTCCGCTTGGAGGGTTTGACCGTCAATGAACTCCTGCACCATGTAGAAATAAGGCGCTTCGGTGAAATAGTCCCGCAAGCTGGCTAACTGGGGGTGATTGCCCAAACGGCCGAGAATTTCCGCTTCCCGCTCAAATAACTCCTTGGCCATCTGATAAATAGGGTCATTAGGGTTGCCTACTGGTGGGCGCAATTGCTTAATCACACACAAGGGTCGCCCTGGCAAGTTCTCTTCTACACCCAAAAACGTGGCGCCAAACCCTCCATAGCCCAGACATTTCTTCATCCGGTACTGGCGGCCCTGATGCGTCAACGTGAGGCTAGCCCCGCAGTTCTCACAAGTCAAGGCACCTTCGGGGTTCTGCGGGCGGGTACAGGCTGGGTTAAAACAGTAGCTCACCTAAGGATCCCCAGGGTCAGGACAGCCTTCTCCAGTCTAGTCTAACTGTCTATCCCTCACATCCGGACAATTCCCGAAAAATTACGGGTTAAACCTGGGTTAAGGGGTGTTGACATGGGGAACTTTTCCAGGGGTGCTAGGATCAATCAACGACAAAACTGGTCGGTGGGGGAGCAATCACATGTGGCAGCGTTGGTTAATCGCAGGTGTAGCGGCTTGGAGCGTACTGGGCATGCCAGGGATTGTACAAGCGCAAGGTTCAGGATGGACGCTGTGGGGTGGGCCGAAAAAAGAATTGCGTTACAGTGCCGACTCGGGCCGCATTGGCGACTGGGATCGGTACTACTTGCAAGTGCCCCGCCAGCGCATCGCCGTCTCTGAATACTACATCAGCTATCCCGAAAATTTCCGTGGTGAATTTGACACCAAAGCAGTGGAGGTCGTGCGCAGCCGGACGCAAAAGCAATTTCGCATCGGAGAGGTGGTCTGGGACCGGGAGAATCGGGAATTGCGGATTGCGTTGGCTGAGCCAGTGCCGGCAGATACCCCTGTGGAAATTATCCTGTCCAACGTGCGCAACCCCCGCAACATCGGTATGTTTTTCTTTAATCTGCGGGTGCTCAGTCCTGGCGACATTCCCCTGCCGCGACCGGTGGGCACCTGGGTGATCATGGTGAGTTCCAACTAGGGCGAAACCGGCGATGGCTAGGCTAAAATAAGCGTTATTTGGGCCTTGCGTTGTCGAGTTTTGTCCCCATGCTCAACCCGCGACTGAGTGATTTTGGTGTGACCATGACCCGGCTGACCGGGGTACGGGCAATTATGAAAGACATTGTGGAAACACTCCAGGCGCGGGCAGGCGAAGATTTAATCAATCTCAGCGCGGGCAACCCGGTGATCCTGCCGGAGGTAGAACAGTTGTGGCGGGACTGTACCCAAACGCTACTAGCCAGTGATGACTATGGCGAGGTAGTTTGCCGCTATGGGGCCAGCCAGGGGTACCAACCGTTCATTGAGGCGGTGGTTGCCGATTTCAACCAGCGCTACGGTTTGCAACTAACCCCCCGCAATGTGCTGGTGACACCGGGCAGCCAGTCGCTGTACTTTTTCGCAGCGAATGCCTTTGGGGGCGTGGGTCGAGAGATTGTCTTGCCCCTGAGTCCTGACTACACGGGCTATGGGGGAATTTGCTTGGTACCGGAGTCCTTGCGGGCGGTGCGACCGGCCTTGGAGGTGGATGAACAGGCCCATGAATTCAAATACCGTCCCGATTTTGAGCAACTGCATTTTGACGCCCACACCGGTTGCGTGATTTTTTCGCGCCCTTGCAACCCGACTGGGAATGTGCTCTCAGAGGCAGAGGTGCGGCAAATTGCAGCGTTGGCGGCCCGCTGGGACATCCCAGTGTTTGTGGATTCGGCCTATGCCGCCCCCTACCCGGCTTTGAATTTCACCCCCATGACGCCGGTGTTTGCCCCCAATATCGTGCATTGCATAAGCTTATCGAAAGCAGGTTTGCCGGGGGAACGAGTGGGTATTGCCATCGGTGATGAGGGCATTTTGCGCGTGTTAGAGGGATTTCTCACCAATGCCTGTATTCATGCGTCCCGCTATGGTCAAGCGCTGGCAGCCCAAGCGATTCGTTCTGGGAAACTGGCACACCTCTCAGAAACGGTGATCCGGCCCCATTACCAGCACAAGTTTTCCGTCTTAGCAGCGGGACTGCGGGCAGGGTTACCCAACGATTTGCCGTGGTTTTTGCATCGGGGTGAGGGCGGCGTGTTTGCGTGGTTGTGGTTACGGGATTTGCCTATCAGCGATTGGGAATTGTACCAAGCCCTCAAACAGGTCGGTGTGATTGTTGTGCCTGGTCACACCTTTTTCCCGGGTCTGCGCCAGGAATGGCCCCACACCCGCCAGTGCGTGCGTATCAGCCTGACAGCCCCAGTTGCGGAGATTGAGCGGGGGGTGGAACGCATCACGCAGGTGGTGCGCCGGGTGTATCAACGCTTGCCAGTCAACGTCTAACCCGCACCGGGGTGCCAATTTCGACCCAATCAAACAGCTCGGCAATGTGGTGGGGGTACATGCGCACACAACCGTGACTGACGGCTTTGCCAATCGTCTCGGGGTAAGGCGTGCCGTGAAAACCAATGGCATCCACACCGTCACTCCAAAAACCAATCCAGTGCCGTCCGAGGGGATTGCGCGGATGGCGGGCCGGAATTTGCCGGTTATCTGTAAAGCTACGCCAGACCGGGTCTTTGACTTTCGTTTCCACTACGAAATCTCCCTGGGGCGTCTCCCAACCGGGTTTGCCCACAGCTACGGGGTAGCGGCGTATGAGTTGATGACCACGCCAGACGTAGAGTTGCCGTTGACTCAACACCAATTCCAACCGCACTGGCTCCTGGGCAACTATCGGGCTACTGGCCCACAACCAACCCGCCCAAAATACAGCGCTGCTGATCCATCGTCGGCCCATCTGTCACAATAGGAACCGTACCGTTATCCCCGATTATGGAACAGGACAATCTACTGCGGCAATTGCTGCTGTTGGGCATTGGCGCCACATCGCTAGTGGTGGACAAGGTGCGGGAAGTCAGCGATGAATGGGTACAAAACGGGCGGCTGCGTCCTGACCAAGCCACGGCCTTCATCAATGAATTAGTGGGACGTCTGACTCAGGGGACCGACTGGGAAAACCGGTTACGTCGCCAAATGCGGGATACTTTGCGGGAGTTAGGGATAGCCAGCCAAAGCGAAGTGGACGAATTACGGGGCCGGATTGACCGCCTGGAGCGGCAAGTCCGCGATTTAGAAAATCGGCTCTGGCGTTAGCTGGCCACCGCTAGGGGCGATGATTGGGGCAGCAGGGTTTGCACCACCTCAATCACCCGTTCGGCCACAGGGGGTTTAGCAAGAAAATCATTGGCGCCGCAGAGCTTGGCCCGCACCCGGTCAATGACTCCCCCTTGCCCAGTCAGGATGACGATAGGGGTCTGCTGGAACACTGCTGACTTGCGCAGGAACGCACAGACTTCGTAACCATTGGTCTGGGGCATCACCAGGTCCAGGAAAATCAACACCGGCTGGCGCTGGAGTAACTGCGACATCGAACGCAAGGGGTCGGTCAATCCCCACACCTCATAGCCCAAGGGTTCTAAAATATGGCGCAGCGCCTGGGCCACCAATGGGCTGTCATCAATACAAGCAATAACGGGACGTTGTGGCGGGGGTGGCGCGACCACTTGCATCACCGGCGCAGGTAAATCTGGCACCTCTTTCAAAATCACCACCCCATCGTGAATTAAGGACCGCAAAGACGCCACGACTTGTTCCACAGGCCGGCCCAGCCGCTGGGCAATATCCCAAAACGTGGATTGCCCGTCCAACACCCGTGTCAACTGCTGGTAGGCCGTTGGCGACACCAAATTTTTGAGCTGCCCTCGCCGGTCAATCACTGGCACTTGCTCCCAGCCAATCGCGCCCAATGCCTGCCAGCGCCGTAACTGGGGTTGAACGTCCTCCCACCAGTAGTCCACCTGCACCAGCATCCAGCGCTGGGGTAATACTCGCCCTGCTTGCCACGTCAATTGCCCTGGCTCCGACCGCCGCTGCCAGGTCGTCAGACACTCCAGCAACGTCGCCTGGGACCACGCCTGGACATAGGCCTGCGCCTGCTCCTTGGTCATGGCTCCCCGCGCCACCGCTTGGGCTACCATGCCGTAATCCCATGGCCAATCCTCTGAGACTTGTTGGGGTGCTGGCGTGTAATTAGGGCAATACTGGGGCCATAACCGCCGCCACCGCCGCACTGGATGCACGCCACCTGTGGCATACACTAACCGGCCCATAAACAGGTAAAACTGCCAGACCGCTTGACCTAACGTCAACAGCCAGCAACCTGTGCCTTGTTCCCGTTTGGTATTCAATAAAGCCCTGAGCAACTGTGTGTGTTCCATTACCCATCGCTCCCTACACAAAATTGACCCAATCGTTTGCAAATTTTACGATTTGGCAAGTGATTTTAACTTAACCAAAACATATTGCCACTTCTACCGCAGGCTTACCGAACCTCCGTAAAATCTGATTCCGCAAACCCCCGCATTTCCCATGAAGATATTGAGCAATTTTCCGCAGCGCTCCCGCTCCAAACAAGTGTATAATCAGCCTAAAACATCTCCAATATACTAACAAAATTAGTACAGTTATTGTGTCGATATTTAGCTTAAAGTTTTGTGAAAAAATTTGTAATCCGACACAAATCCGTAATCTTACAGGGTGACAGTTGGCACCAACGGTAGCTGTAGAATCTGCTAGGGTGATGGAAGCGAGCTAGAGCGCTCTGACTGACCATGCTAGAGGCGAGGGTGATGGAGCCGGAGGAGTTGCTGCGCCATTACCAGCAAGGTAAACGGGATTTCGGGCGGCTCAATCTGAGTGAAGCAGTACTCATTCACATGGACCTGAGTGGGATCAACTTACAAGGGTGTGACCTGGTGTGGAGTAATGCCAGCGGCGCCTGTCTGCGTGGAGCCAATCTCAGTCTCAGCAACTGCTTCAAGGCCAAGCTCATTCAAGCGGATTTGCGGGAAGCCAATTTGAGTGGAGCAAATCTCAGCGGAGTGGACCTGAGCTGGGCGAATCTCAGCGGGGCGAATCTCAGCGGGGCCGACTTGAGTGAAGCGACACTGAACGCGCCCATTCTAGACGGGTGTAATCTCAGTCGCGTGAACCTGCGGGGAGCCAATTTGCGCGGGATTAACCTGGAAGGCGCCGACTTTAGCGGGGCGGACTTAAGCGGCTGTAATCTTAAAGACGCGCAACTCGCCCAAGCCAGTATGACGCGGGTGTTGCTCAGTGAAGCCAATCTCAGCGGCGCTAATTTTACCGAAGCCAATCTCACGCGGGCCTGCATGACACGAGTGATCTTGATACGAGCTGATTTACGGGGCATCATTCTCAACGCCAGCAACAATGTCCGGCGAGAAACTATCAGCGGCGCGATTTTGAACAATGCGATTTTTGTGGGAGCCTGTTTACAGGGGGCGGATTTATCAGGTGCGAACCTGTGTCAAGCCAATTTCAGCGGCGCCTGTCTAGAGGGAGCCAATCTCAGTGGGGCGAATCTCTCCCAGGCCAACTTGAGTGGGGCAGACTTGAGCGGGGCCGATTTAACCAAAGCCAATTTAGGACGGGCAACGCTCGCAGGCGTGGATTTGAGCGGCGCCAAGATGCCTGATGGTTCCATCCGCAACTAGCCCCTAGATGGTAATCTAGGAGGGGAACCTGATTGCTGTGGACTATGGAACTGATGCTTTTGTTAGCCAAGCTACCTGAGGCCTACGCCATCTTTGACCCCCTTGTGGACATCTTGCCGGTTATCCCGGTGCTGTTTTTACTGCTGGCGTTTGTGTGGCAAGCCGCCGTTGGGTTTCGCTAATCAGCGCCGGGGTTGGGGACCGAGTCCGACTTGGGGCGCGTAGGTCGCTTGGTCGCCCAGTTCATTCTCAATTTCTAACAGCCGGTTGTACTTCGCCACTCGTTCGCT
>JANWVM010000028.1 GCA_025056115.1 Gloeomargarita sp. SKYG116 | reverse complement strand
CGCATGGTTCCGGGTCAAAGCCTATCTTAGCGTGTTTGGGGCAACGACGGCTATCCGCTCCCCTGTGTTAGAGTAATGGGCAGGTGGACGTACAAGGGAGCTATGCTGTTGAACGAACTCAACCCTATCTTGCAAGAGTTCATGCGGCAACCGACGGCGTTCTTGGGTGGATTCGTGTCGGGATTGTTAGGGTTGGATTTGCAGCAAGACCCACTGAAGTCCTGGCTAGAACGGCAGATGTCCACCCAACAGTCCCCGTCATCTTCCCCGCCTCCACCAAGTGGGCCGCAGCGTATTTCAATCGACTAGGGCGTGCGGGCGACCCGCTACCACTTCTCGAATGCGGTAGATCGGGCGTCCCTGGGACTCGTGGTAGGTGCGCATGAGCAATTCCGCCAGTAGCCCAAAACAGAACAATTGCAACCCGGACGTGACTGCCAGACCTGCCAAAAACAGTAAAGGGCGTTGACCGATACTCTGCCCCCAGACCCATTTGAGGACAGCCAAGTAAGTTCCCAGACCCAGACCCAGCAGCAGAAAGACCAGCCCCACCAGGCCGAAAACATGCATCGGGCGGGTGAGAAAGGTTTTCATAAAAGCAATCGTGAGCAAATCCATCAGCACGCGCAGGGTTCGCCCCAGACCATACTTACTGCGGCCAAAACGGCGAGGGTGATGTTGTACAGGAATTTCCGCGATGCGCGCTCCTTCCATGTCGGCCAAGGCAGGCAGAAACCGGTGCAGTTCCCCGTAGAGGTGCATATCCCGGAGGAGTTCGCGCCGGTAGGCTTTGAGGGTGCAGCCGTAATCGTGCAATTTAACGCCAGTGACCTGACCAATGAGCCAGTTGGCCACGCGCGAGGGGAGCAACCGCGTTAATCCATCGTCCTGCCGGTGTTGTCGCCAGCCACATACCAGGTCATAACCTTCGGCGAGCTTCGCCAGCAAGCGGGGAATATCGTGGGGGTCGTTTTGTAAATCGCCATCGAGGGTGATCACCACATCACCGGTCGCCTGGTCAAATCCCGCCGCCAGCGCCGCCGTTTGGCCGTAGTTGCGTCGCAAGACCACTACTTTGAGGTCATGGCGTTCTCGGGCCAGATGCCGGAGTCGTTCGGTTGAACCGTCCCGGGAACCGTCGTCCACGCAGATTACTTCATAATCTAACCCCGTTTTCTGCAGGACCTCGGTCACCGCCGGAACCAAGTGGGGAATGTTATCTACCTCGTTATAGATAGGAATGACGACAGATAATCGCTGCATTTCCTGCCCCAGTTCTGGCCTTATTGTAGCCCGGTCATTGTCAAGAACTGTATCGTCCCCTTGACCTTGCAGTTAAGTACAAAGGCCTAGACTGAGAAAAACGGGACTGCACCTGAGGGTTAGCGATATGGCAGAGGTGGACCGACGCGAGCAGAGGTGGGAGCGGATTTGCCTAGACCCTAGTCAACCCGTGTCCGCAAGGGTGAAGCAGCGCCAGCAGCAGCAATTGCAGCGTTTACTCCAGCTATTAGATGTGGGTTTGCTCGAACGCCAACGTGACCGTTCCCGCGCTTGAACTGGATATTACCTGGCAAGGGATTGACCCGGTGTGGGCAGCGCTACCGTGGCAGGAGTGGTTTCGTTGCTGGCTCAGCCATCTGGAACTACCGCCGGCGCCGGGGTATGAGATAGGCTTGCGTTTGACTGATGACCAGGAAATCCAAGCCCTCAACCGGGATTATCGCCAGCAGGACCGCCCCACCGACGTCCTAGCGTTTAGCGCCTTGGAAACGGGCATACCGCCAGCGCCCGCTGCGCCCTTGTTTCTAGGGGATATTGTCATCTCTGTCCCCACCGCCCAGCGGCAAGCAGCACCGGGACAAGTCACGGAAGAACTCGCCTGGTTGGCCGCCCACGGACTCCTGCATCTGCTGGGGTGGGACCATCCCGATGAAGCAGCTCTCGAAAAAATGCTCCAGCAACAGCGGCGGTTGTTTGCTCTGGTCGGCCTAACTGAGCCACAGACCTATCGCCAGTAGCGTTCCTCCTAGCGCGTGCAATCCCACCGCCAAGGGCATGGCGCCACCACTGGCTGGTCCCTCGTAGGTGTGCCACAGAAACGTCACCAACCGCCAGGCCAGAGGAAAACTCAACCCGAACACGAATGCGGTCATTGGGAGTATTCCCAGCAGGACGCCAGCCAACACCAGCGCATAAGCCGGCAATACCACCCAGGGGTAGATGCGACTTGCCCGATAGGAACCCAACTTAACAACGGGGGAGCGTTTCCCAGCGCGCCGGTCATCTTCGACCTGGGGAAAATGATGGGCAAAAATAATGCCTGTAACCAGACACCCTACCGCCAAGGACGCCCACAAGGCCATCCCACTGAACCGACCCAACTGGGCATAACTGGCAGCCAAGGTGGCGAGCGGCCCAAACGCAACAAATGTCATCGGTTCACCCCAGCCCCGGTAGGCAAACCGAAACGGCGGCCCTTGATAAAAATACCCCAGCAAAATCCCAGCGCCAGCAATGACCAGAATCCAGTTGTCTGGGTGTAACGAGTTCACCACATAAATACAGAGGAGACCTAGCGCCAAACAGGACCACGCAATCACGTGCAACAGACCAGGCCGACCGGTGAGATGCACCAGCGATGACGGTTTGTTGACATCCACTCCTGTTTCGGCATCGTAAATGTCATTGGTGATATTCAACCAGGCTTGCAGCAACACAACACCTGCTAGCACCCAGGCAAAGGTGGAGCCGGAAAACTGCTGGGGTGCCTCGGCATAGGCAGCGGCGCTTCCGACCAACACCGGTATCACAGCCGCCGAATAAATCAAGGGATTGAGCGCTTGGAACCAAAGCTGACGGCGGGCGGCAACGGTCATAGGAATGAGTCTGGTCACACAACAGGGAAGTACGATTTCACAATACCATCCGGACTGCTCAGGCGCAGCAGTTTTTCCCCGATAATGGAGACCAAAGTATTGCTGGAAATGCTGATGGTGTCCCCGCCCCTGCTGATGACACCAGCCGAGGTTGTTGCCCGTTTAGACGACCCCGAGGTTCTGATCGTTGACTGCCGGTTCAACCTCACTCAACCCGATTGGGGCCGTCGGCAGTACCACCAGAGCCATATCCCCGGCGCCTTTTACCTGGACTTGAACCGGGATTTGTCCGGTCCGGTCAGCGCTAGCAGCGGTCGCCATCCCCTGCCTGACATGCCGACGTTGGTCGCCAAGCTGGCCGCTATGGGGTTAACCCCTGACAAGCTGGTGATCGCCTACGACCAGGGCCAGTTGGCCTACGCTGCCCGATTGTGGTGGTTGCTGCGTTATATGGGGCATGAACGCGTAGCTGTGCTGGCAGGAGGTTGGGATGCCTACAGCCGCGCCGGCTATCCCACGAGCCATGACTTGCCTGTGCGTCGTGACGGTCACCTGACCCCCCACCTGCAACGCCAATACTTAGCCACTCGCGAGGATGTGATAGCGGCTCAACAAGACCCAACGATTTTACTCGTGGACGCCCGGGAAGCCCGTCGTTACCGCGGGGAGTGGGAACCCATTGACCCAGTCGCTGGCCATATCCCCGGTGCCATCAACCTGCCCTGGCTGGAACTGCTACCTCCTCAACCCTACGCCGACCGCTGGCGGGAAGTCCACCATCACCGGGAGGTCATCTGTTACTGCGGTTCAGGGGTCACCGCCTGTGTGAATTTAATGACCCTGGAGTGGGCCGGTTTTCCACCAGGACGCTTGTACGTTGGGGGCTGGAGTGAGTGGTGTCGCCTCAACCAAACCGGCCGCTGACGTAATCCATTGTCGCCTGCTGCTTGGGCGAGCCAAAAATCACCTTGGTCGTATCAAATTCTACGAGATAACCAACTTTGCCCCCTTTGGGTGTGGGTTCCGCGTTGAAAAAGGCTGTCATATCCGCCACCCGCGTCGCCTGCTGCATGTTGTGGGTCACAATGACGATAGTGTAATTAGCCTTCAACTCATGCATTAATTCTTCGATTTTCAAAGTAGAAATCGGGTCCAGCGCCGAGCAGGGTTCATCCATCAATACCACTTCTGGTTCCACCGCAATTGCCCGGGCGATACACAAGCGTTGCTGCTGACCCCCCGACAGGGAAAAGCCGCTCTCTTTCAATTTGTCCTTCACTTCATCCCACAGGGCCGCCCGTCGCAGGGACCGCTCCACCAACTCATCCATATCTCCCTGGTAATTGATCACCCGTGCCCCGTAGGCCACGTTGTCATAAATCGACTTGGGAAATGGGTTGGGCTTTTGAAACACCATGCCAATTTTGCGGCGCACCTCCACCGGGTCAATATCCGGATCATAAATGTTCTTGCCGTGGTAGGTAATTTTGCCTTCAAGCCGGAAGGAAGGAATCAAGTCGTTTAGCCGGTTCAGGCAGCGCAGGATGGTACTCTTACCACACCCCGACGGCCCGATAAACGCAGTGATTTGGTTTTTAGGAATGTACATGGTCACATCCCGCACCGCCTTGAAATGGCCGTAGTAGATATTGACATTCTCGATGCGAAAGACCGGTTCTGGTTGGGGAGTTGCTCCGTTCATCATCAGTTCACCTCCAGAAAACACGTTTAACGTTTTACTTGCCGACGAATTACTAGACGGGATGCCACACTGGCAATCAGAATGAGCATCACCAGGAAAAATGACGCCGCCCAGGCCAACTCCTGTTGCGGTTTGTAGGGCACCGTCGCGAAGTTATAAACCAGCACTGACAGCGTGGCAATCGGTTCCAACAAACTGCGCGGCCAAAACGTGGAAAATAGGGCAGTGAAAATCAAGGCCGCTGTGTCGCCCACCGCTCGCGCCATTGCCAGGATCACACCGGTTAGAATGCCCGGTAACGCTGCCGGCAAGACCACGCGGAAAATGGTGTAGTAATTGGACGCGCCCAATCCGACCGATGCCCAACGCACATCCTGCGGCACGATTTTGAGCGCCTCATCCGCCGTGCGAATGACCGTCGGCAGCATCAACACCGCCAGCGCCACCCCTGCCGCCATTGCCGAATAGCCAAAAATGCCTGTCGTCACCAACAACCCGTAGGCAAAAACCCCGGCAATGATCGAGGGCACCCCCGCCAGCACGTTAATCCCAAAGCGCACCCAGCGAGCAATTTCCTTTTGGCGCGCGTCCGCGTTACTAAATTCTGACAGGTAAACTGCCGTCAACACGCCAAACGGCACCGAAATCAACGTCCCCAACAACACCACAATTAGCGTGCCGATCAGGGCGTTACCAAATCCCCCACCCGACAACCCTGGCGGCGGCGGCAATTTAGTAAACAAATCCAGGCTGAAGCGACTGATGCCCCGCACCAGCACAAATCCCAGCACCGCAAACAGCGGCATCAACGTCAACAGGGCACACAAGCTCACTAGCCCCGTCATCACCCAGCCAAAGAGCGTGCGGAACTGCAAGCGTTTGAGCAGGGGCTGCACCTGGGGATGTACCGTCGTGGTTGTCGTCATGACCCCCCTCTACTCATACTTGGCCTTCAAGCGGTTAATAATGACTTCTGCCAGGATATTCACCAGCAGCGTCATCAGCATGAGCAGGAGCGCCGCATACATCAACGCCGATACCTGAATCCCCCGCGCCTCGGGAAACTGATTCGCCAGTAACGACGCAATGGTATTCGCTGGCGCCAGCAGGGAAATATTTAACTGGTTGGCATTGCCGATGAGCATGGTCACTGCCATCGTTTCCCCTAGTGCCCGCCCCAAGCCCAGCATTGCCCCGCCGATGATCCCTGAGATAGCCGCTGGAATCAGCACCCGAAAAATCGTCCACCAGCGAGTCGCCCCCAGCCCAACCGATGCCTGGCGCAACTCCGGCGGCAATGCCTCCAACGAATCCTTGGCAATCGCGGTCAGGATGGGTAGCACCATAATTGCCAGTACCAGTGATGCCGGCAACATCCCCGGTCCCACCGGCTCGGTGCTAAACAGGGGAATCCAGCCCAAATGAGTGTGCAACCACTGGCCCACCGGCTGGAGCAGGGGAATCAGCACAAAAATCCCCCACAACCCATACACCACGCTGGGAATCGCCGCCAGCAGTTCCACCAGAAATGAAATCACCATCCGGGGCTGGGGGGGAAGAAAGTCTTCACTCAAAAAAATTGCCGTCCCCAACCCCAACGGCACTGCAATCAACAGGGCAATGAACGAACTGACCAGTGTGCCATAGAGCATGGGCAACACCCCGAAGTCCTCCCGCCCCGGCACCGGATTCCAGGCTGAATGGGTGATAAAGGACAACCCGAACTGTTGAAACGCCGGTAATGACCGCCAGGCAATCACCAGCACAATGAATGCCAGCAAGACGCCTGTACAAACTGCTAAAACCAACGTCAGCCGGATGAACAACCGGTCAAGCAATCGCTCCCGGGGCGAACGAGAACGCTGTCCAGCTAGCGTGGTCGGGGTGTTGGCTGCTGTCATGCCATGTCCTTCAGGGTGATAGTGTACTGATCACTAAGCCCATCCGCCGCCTTGGCAATCCGTTCCCGCACCACCTTGGGCAAGGGAATGTAACCCAACTCCGGCGCCACTTTTTGCCCCTCATTCAAACCATACTCAATCCAGACCTCTAGGGCTATTGCCTTATTGGGGTCAGGCTGTTGTTGGTAATGCAGTTGCCAGGTGTAAGTGACAATGGGGTAGGAATTTTCCCCCTCTGGATCGGTAATGAACGCCCGCAAGTTCTCCGGCAACTGCACGGCTGCTAAAGTCGCTGCTCCAGTTTCGGGTGTTGCCTGCACAAACTTACCCGCCTTGTTCTCTAGCGCCGCCGTGTTTAGCTTGTTGGTCTTGGCATAGCCGTATTCCACATAGCCAATCGCGCCGGCTGTCTGCTGAATCTGAGCCGTCACCCCTTCATTCCCCTTAGCGCCTACAAAATTCCCCGTCTTGGGCCACTGAATCGTCGTTCCTTCGCCAAATTGCTTCTGCCACTCCGGACTAATGGCGCTCAAGTGCTTGGTAAAGACAGCCGTCGTGCCACTGCCATCCGAACGGTGAACCACCGTAATCGCCTGGTCCGGCAAGTTGACGCCCGGATTGGCCGTTGCAATTTTCGGGTCGTTCCAGCGGCGAATTTGACCGCTCATGATACCCACGTAGGCTTCCCGCGTCAGTTTTAACCCATCCGGCACCCCCGGTACATTGTAGGCAATCACAATACTTCCTGCCGTCATGGGCAGCATTAACACTCCCCGCTTGACTTTGGGGATGTCTTCATCTTTGAGGGCGATGTCGCTAGCGGCAAAATCCACATTCTCCTGGATGAAGTTCTCGATACCGGCCCCGCTCCCCTGGGATTGGTAGTCCACCCGAATCTGGCTATGCTTCTGGTTCAACCCCACTGCCCAGTTCTGGTACAGCGGAGCAGGGAACGATGCGCCTAAACCTGTTAAACTCGCTGGGGGAACACCATCCTGGGCCTGCTGCCCGCCAAAATCACAAGCAACCGTCAGGCTCGCCACTAGGACTAACAACAATAGGAAGCTCACCCAGCGTCGAGGCCATTCCAACCATCTGTACATAACATCCACTCCTCAAATTCTGTTCGGGATACGGGACACAGCTATGACCGGATTTGCAGCGCAGACTGTCATTTCCCCAGCCAATCCAGCATTCCCTCGTAAAGAAGAGGTTATGACACTGGAAAGATTGTTTAATGGGTTACCTGGGACTCGGCTGCATAGGCGGCCACCTGCCGTTTCAGGAACTGCACCGCATTCATGAAGCCATTGTTGCGGGAGGGCGTCAGGCTCACATCAAGGCCAGTCAATTTGATGAAGTCAGACGGCACCGCCAAAATCTCTGCCGGCGTCAGTCCCCCCAACCCTAGCACTAGAATTGCCAGCAAACCCTTGACCAACTGGGAATCGGCATCGGCAGCAATCTGCACCCGTCCCTGGTCGTCGTAATGGGTCACGAGCCACGCCTGGGATACACACCCCTTGACCTGGTTTTCGGGAACTCGCTCCGCCTCTGGAAAGGGAGGCAATTTCTGCCCATAGCGAATCAGTAACTCGTACTTCATCTTGGCTGGATGCGCTCGCTGGAGCCGATTCACAATAGTCTCCAGTGCAGGCGGCAGGCTGGTCACCGATTCAGGCATACATATAAACGTTTCGTTTAACCTCGTCCACCCCCATTGTACCGAGCTGACCCCCAACCCGCCGGTCATAGCGCAAAGGTTAAGAACAAGTTAAGGAATAGCGCCCATTGGTGCGGTTATGACTGGAATGGCAGCCTAAGCCCAATAGTGGATATTACGGAAATCTTAATCTTTTCTTAAACTTTTTTGGGTACCAGGTAATCAACAGTAACTCGCAAGACATCCGGCAAGTCACGTAGGTGTATCTTCTGAAACTCCATGCCACTGACAGTTTTTCTACTGACCACCACTCAGTAAATGTGTAACTTTTGTAATTACAAAAGCAAGCAAATACAAAGACTATTACTGGGGATAAACATTAGTTAAAACCGGCTTTACAACTCAATCACGGTTGCTTAAACTAATAGATATTCTCTAAAACAATAAAAAGTTAAGAAACATTGCAAAATGAGTAGGATAGCCTTAACATTAAGAAGCGGGCATCCGTAGGTTCACGGTTGGGGGATCATCATGGCAGGTGCAGCGTTTTTAGTAACTCAGATGGGGCCGGTGCTGGCGAAGGTGGAGACGCAACGTCTATCGGGGGGGCTGGAATTGGGGAATGGCCGGCAGCGGTGGTGGTTGTGGTTTTTGGGAGGGCGATTGTTGTTTGCTACTGGCGGCGCGCACCGGTACCGGCGTTGGCGGCGGTTGACCAAGCGGGTGAGTCCCGAATTGAGTCAGGCCCGGGGAACCCCGGAAAAACCCTGGGAATATGACGCGTTAGCCAAGGCGGTGGAAGCAGGAACAATAGCTCGTGAGCAGGCCCAGCAGGTGATCCGGGGGTATGTAACGGAAGTCTTGTTTGACCTAGCCCAGACAACGACCTTAGCCCAGATGGGAGTGGGTCAAGTGCGCGGGTACTGGGATGGGGAGGCGCGTTTGTCCAAGGAGTTGGCGCTGCTGGTCGCGACGTCGGAATGGCGGCGAGTAGAGCAACTCTGGCAGCAATGGCAGCAGGTGGGGTTACGGGCGACATCCCCAGATATGGCGCCGCAACTGCATGAGAAACGCCGACTGGAGCACCGGGTCAGTCCCCAGACCTATCTCACGCTAAACCGCTTGTGTGATGGAGAACACACGTTTTGGGACCTGGCAGCCGAAACGGGTGCAGAATTGCCGTTGGTGGGTCAGTCTTTACTGGCGCTAGTGCGAGAGGGCTATTTCCGGTTACAAACGCTGGAGGATTTAGCGCCGCCACCGGAATCGGTACAAAAGCCAGTTGTGGCCTGTGTTGATGACAGTCCGGCCTGTTTGCAGAATGTGGTGCAGGCCTTGGGGGATGCATTTCATTTAATTACGCTAGAGGACCCCTTGCGGGGGTTGGGCACTTTGATCCAAGCGCGGCCCCATGTCATTCTTCTGGACTGGTTGTTCCCCCAGGTCAACGGATTAGAAATTTGCTCTCTGCTGCGCAAATCGCCGGTACTCAAGGATGTGCCTATTGTGTTGCTCACAGCCAACGGCGGGTTGCTGGACCGAGCGCGGGCACGTCTGGCGGGAGCCAACGAAGTCCTCGAAAAACCGGCAACGCCAGAACAACTGCGGGCGACCGTAGAACGTTACCTTGCCAAAGCGCAGGCCTAGAGGAGCTATCCTAGAGGGCAAGTCGTGGCAGCAGGGATGTGAACCAATCCTGGTGGGTTTGGCGCGTTTTGCTGGTGATTCCGGTCCTGTGGCTGGGGATATTTTTTATCCTGCCGCTGTTGCTGCTGGTTATCTATAGCTTTTTGACCCACCAGGGCTATGGCAATGTGGCCTGGCAGTGGACATGGGAAAATTACGCCCGCCTGTGGCAGCCCACCTACGGAGAAATTTTCCTGCGGTCAGTGGTCCTAGCGCTGGGCACGACCCTGGTGTGTTTACTATTGGGGTATCCCTTGGCCTTGTGGATAGCGACTCAGCCCCGGCCTTGGCGTACTGTTGCTTTACTATTGGTCATCGTGCCATTTTGGACAAATTTTCTAGTGCGGACCTATGCCTGGATGGTGCTTCTGGGACAGCGGGGGGTGATTAATTCCTTGCTAATGGGCTTGGGTTTGCTTACTGAGCCTTTGAATCTATTGTTTACGCCTTTATCAGTGGGGATTGGCCTGGTATATGGGTACTTGCCATTTATGGTTTTACCCCTGTATAGCACTCTGGAAAAGTTCGATTTTACGCTCGTATGGGCAGCCCAGGATTTGGGAGCAAATTTCTGGCAAGTTCTGTATCGGATACTGTTACCCCTAAGTCGGCGCGGGATTACGGTGGGGTGTTTATTAGTTTTTATTCCATCTGTGGGGGCCTTTATTACTCCTGATATTTTAGGCGGTGCTAAGAGTTTGATGGTGGGCAATGTGGTACAAAATCAATTTCTCAAAACCCTGGACTGGCCGTTAGGCGCGGCTTTATCGGTAATATTGATGGCCTTGATTGTCATACCAATTCTCATCTACTTGCGCCTGCGGGAACCGGATCAACCTTTGAATTTTGCTGGGTAAGACGACCGAGAAATGCTACAACTGGATACAGATACTCTTGTTCAAGGGTGTCGTCTTGGGGGACACTGGTACTGACAGCCGCAAGGGAGGTGCGCATGATGAAGCGGGTTCTAGCAATTATTCTCGGTGGGGGTGCAGGGACAAGGCTTTACCCTCTGACCAAGCTGCGGGCGAAACCGGCGGTTCCCTTGGCGGGCAAATATCGGTTGATTGATATTCCCATCAGCAATTGCATCAACTCAGAAATTCACAAAATTTATGTGCTGACCCAGTACAACTCCGCCTCCCTAAACCGGCACCTCAACCGCACCTATGTCTTTGCAGGCTTTTTGGATGGTTTTGTCGAAGTCCTTGCTGCCCAGCAAACGCCCGATAATCCGGGGTGGTTCCAGGGAACGGCAGATGCCGTGCGGCAATACATGTGGTTATTTGAAACCTGGGACGTCGATCAATATCTGATTCTTTCAGGGGATCATCTTTACCGGATGGACTACCGGGAGTTTATCGGGCATCACATCCGCACCAACGCCGATATTACGCTGTCAGTGATTCCGGTAGAAGAAAAACGGGCGACTGCCTTTGGATTGATGAAAATTGACGATACAGGGCGGGTGATTGATTTCCGGGAAAAACCCAAAGGGCAAGCGCTCTACGATATGCGGGTGGATACCACCAGGCTAGGATTACCGCTCGAAGAAGCGATGCGCAAACCTTATATTGCCTCCATGGGGATTTATGTTTTTAACAAAGACATCCTCAAAAAACTCTTAATGGAGGACCCCAGCCGCACTGATTTTGGCAAGGAGGTCATCCCGGCGGCCATTAAGGACCACAACATTCAGGTCTATCTCTTCAACGACTACTGGGAAGACATTGGCACGATCGAATCTTTCTACGAAGCGAATTTGGCCCTGACCAAGCAACCCAATCCCCCTTTTAGCTTTTACGATGAAAAGGCGCCGATTTACACCCGCTCCCGCTACTTGCCCCCCTCGAAACTCTTGAACTGTGAGATTGTGGAATCGCTAGTGAGCGAGGGCTGCATTTTGAAGGAGTGCCGAGTGCGCCATTCGGTGCTAGGGATACGTTCCCGGATTCAGTCAGGTTGTGTAATTGAAGATACGTTAGTGATGGGAGCAGACTACTACGAACCCTACGAGCAACGGTTTCCGGACCCGTTCGATTCCCATATTCCCGTCGGTATCGGTGAAAATACGGTGATCCGACGCTCCATCGTGGACAAAAACGCCCGCATTGGCAAAGACGTGCAGATCATCAATAAAGATTGGGTGCAGGAAGCGGACCGGGAAGCGATGGGATTTTACATCCGTAACGGCATTGTGGTCGTGATTAAGAACGCAGTCATCCCTGATGGAACCATCATCTAGTTAACCTCACCTGCATAGTTTGGTCGCTCACCATGCTGAGGCGGGTCAATCTGCCGCTTGTTCTCGCAGCTGGGCTGGGATAACCACTGGTGGTTGCTCAAGCGTGATGCGTAAAACCCGCTGGGGATCACGCAGGGTCGCCGTCGTAGCAGGCGGAGTCGGTTGCTGAGCCAATTCTGGAGCAGGCGCGCGTCCTACCAAACCGGAAATGATGCCGCCAACCAGCGCCGACGTCGCTACGAGTATCCCACTCCAGATCAAGCGCTTGCGAGCACGCCGGGTGATACGGGTCAGCACCCCAGTCACCACCTCATCCGCAGACATGCCCAAGGACGGCGCCGGCAATCCCTGGCAGAGTTCGTGCAAGTTGACCAGTTGACGGTAGAGGCGCTGGAGTTCCGGGTCAGTCGCCAGCCAGTGCTCCACCAAAGCGCGTTCTTCAGGACTGGCCTCACCATCCAGGTAGGCGCTCAGCAGTTCAAAGCGGTCAGGGGACTCAGGACGTGTAATCGGCATAGGCAGAAGCGGCACACCCGCTACTAATATGGCACAAAACTAGTTCTCCAAATAGGGTTTAAGTTGCATCTGCAAGCGCGCCCGCGCCCGAGCAATCCGGGATTTGACCGTCCCTAACGATGCGCCCGTAATCTCAGCAATTTCCTCATAGGCCAGGCCATCGAGTTCTCGCAGAATAATGGTGGTGCGAAACACCTCTGGCAATTCGGCAATGGCTCGTTGCAAACGCTCATAGAACTCTTGGGTTGCCAGGTCATCATGCGGGCCAGGACCGTCGCAAGCAATATCCCAGTCCATCTCCGTGTGTCCCATCTGGCGCGGCGCATCGAGCGAAACTGTAAGCTGCTGGCGTTTGCGGCGGCGCAACTCATCGTAAAAAAGATTGGTGGCGATGCGGCTTAACCAACTCCTAAACTTCTTGGGGTCCTGGAGTCGCTTAATATGACGGTAGGCTCGTACCCATACCTCCTGTACCAAGTCAGCGCGGTCATGCCAATCGGCGGCCAGATGGTACAAGATGCGTTCCACGTGGGTCTGATGGCGGCGCACCAGTTCCGTGAAGGCAGCGCGGTCGGGTTGAAACCCCTGTTGGCAACGACAGACCAACTCCTCAGTTGACAGTTTGCCCACAGGCACAGACGGCACCTCGAAACGGGACCAAGAGGCAGACAACGTCGGATTCATGGGTGAGCCTTATCGTTCAATGTCCATAAGGTTGAGACGTTATGGCCTGGCCCAAGTTCCTGCGAGTTATTCCTATCTTACTCTTGACAACCACCCCTTTTGGCTGTGGGTTACGTCCACACGTCCAACCACTTCCCCAAGACCCGGTCATTTCCGTCTATTTCAATCAATCCCAGGCGACCGTCTATCAGGACCCCTACCGCAAAAACGTCCCTGCCCGTTACGGCGACAATTTCGAGGCGCTCATCCTGCAAGAAATTGACAAGGCCACCCGCTCGATTGACGTGGCAGTGCAGGAAATCCGGCTACCCCTCGTGGCCAAAGCCCTCGTCCAAAAGCACCAGGCGGGCGTGCGCGTGCGCGTCATCCTAGAAAACAATTACAACGTAGCTCTTAGTCAACTCACCGAACAGCAAGTGGACGAACTCAATCCCCACAGCCGCAGCCGCTACGAAGAAGTTTTTAAGTTGATTGACACCAATAACGATGGGCGCCTCAGCCAGGAGGAAATTGACAATGGCGATGCAATTATCATCCTGCAAAACGGCAATGTACCCCTCATTGACGACACGGCTGACGGCTCCAAAGGTAGCGGGTTGATGCATCACAAATTCATGGTCTTTGACGACCGGCGCGTGCTGGTCACCTCAGCAAATTTCACGACCAGTGACATGCACGGGGATTTCGGTTCACCAGAAAGCCGGGGCAACCCCAACGCATTACTCGTCATTGATAGCCCTGAGATTGCCCGTTTGTTTATCGAAGAATTTAACATCATGTGGGGAGATGGCCCCAGCGGCGCACCGGACAGTCGTTTTGGTATTCAAAAACCTCTGCGCCCTCCCCAAACGGCTAACGTTGGTAATGGCACGGTCACTGTCATGTTCTCACCAGTGCGGCGACGGCAATGGGACCAAAGTACAAATGCCTTAATTGCCGACACACTTAGCCAGGCTCAGCGCAGTATTGACTTGGCCCTATTTGTGTTTTCAGAGCAGCGGTTGGTGGATGCAATGGAACCCTTGCATAACAAAGGGGTGCGAATTCGAGCGTTAATTGAACCGGATTTTGCCTATAAATACTACAGTGAAACCCTGGATATGTGGGGACTGGCATTACCTCGCAAAGGCACCTGTAAATACGAACCCAATAATGCTCCCTGGCGCAATCCAGCCCAGTCAGTGGGTGTGCCCAAACTCCCCAAAGGTGACCGGTTGCACCACAAATTCGGTCTGATAGATAACTACATTGTCATCGTCGGTTCTCACAACTGGACGCCGGCAGGCAATCACAACAATGATGAGACGTTATTAGTCATCAGAAACGCAACAGTTGCTGCTCACTTTCAACGGGAATTCGAACGCTTGATGCAAAAGGTGGAATTGGGACCACCAGGCTGGTTGCTCAAGGCGGTCGAGGAAGCGACACAGACCTGTGGGGTTGCCAATCATTAAGAAAAACGGAAGGTTTATCCACCTATCTTGACAGACATCCGGGGGTAATCTGCTAAAAAAAGAACGATGTCCTACGGAGCGACTGGAAGATGCAACGGTGGGGTTGGGCTATAGGTATCATGGCGGGTGGGTTGGGGATGAACATCTTGCCAGTCCTAGGGCAACCGGTACGCACTGTCCAGCAAATTCCCCTGCGTAACCTGGGTTATACTCGTCCAGTCGTGTTGCGCGGTCCCAACCCTGAGTTTGGCGTGAGCATTCCTATCTTCAGCCGCAATCTTGATACAAAACAAAGTTTTGTACAACTAGAGCTAGCCCCTTCGCCAGTTCTACGACCCAATTCCACCGTGCGCATTCTAGTCAACGGTCGTCCTGAACGAGTGCTGCGGGTTAAGGACTTACTCCCTCAGAAAGCAGTGCGGATTCCCTTGCGCTTGCCACCGCCGGGGGAACGATTCATTTCGGTGAACTTAGAAAGTTTTTTGCAAATTTCTCAAGATTTCTGTGAGGATTTGGTATCAGGCAATCTGTTTTTAACCGTTGGGGAAAACAGTTTTTTTCAAATCGCTCAAACTGAGACCGATACGTCGATTAATAACTGGTTTCGCCCAACCTATAGCCGGGTCGTTCTGGTCGTGCCAGCAACGATGGATGCGTCCACTGCCCGAGCAGCTCTCTGGGCGTACAGCGTATTAAGTTATCACTTCCGTGAATCACGGGTGCCTATTACTTGGTTTACTGGTGATTTTGCAGCGCTGCGCCTGAATAAAAATACAGAAGCAGCCGTGGTATTACATCAGGAGGAGCAGGGGCCAGATATCCAGCGCCAGGGGAATATTCTGCGAGTACGGGCACGGGCGGAAGCCATTCGCGCTCTGATGCAAATGCAACCGGCCCTGGTCACGCCAGCGCTGAAAATAGACGCCGCCAATCCGAGTTCCCCACCACGGTCGCGTAACCGGCGTTCGTTTACCGAATTGGGCTGGCCGGAGGTAGTTAAAACGGGTCTTGGGAGTCAGAGCTTCCGGTTGACGTTTGACTTGGCTCAGTTGGGGGGACGACCTCGGGATTTGTCGCTGGCATTGCAGTCGCGATTCAATCAGTTTAGCAACCGGGACGCGGGAGCCATGAACGCCCAGGTATTTTTTAACGGTATACTGGTTAACAGCTTCAATGTCGGTACCAGCAGCCAGTTGAATGTCACTCTGAACCTGCCAGATTACCGTCTGCAGCGGACGAACAACCTAGACATTGTGTTTGCTGTTGACGAACAAGACTGTCGCTCTCCCCGCTCGGTGACCACTCAAGTTCTGGGGTCGTCCTACCTGGATTGGATTGATTATCAGCCCCCCCGTGGAACGTTTGATGATGTACCGCAGGCGTTTCTCGGTGAGGGGCAGGTGGTACTGGATATGACGAATCCGGCGCTCGTAGCAGGAACCGCGCAAGTTCTGGGGATGCTGAGCCGTCTAGGGAAACAACCATTGCTGCCTCAGGTGATAGCTGCCAGTGAAGTGACCAACTGGAACCAGTTACCGGGGCAACCTGCCTGGCGATTGGTAGGGACACCTCCAGAAACACCATTCCAGGCGCCGATTCGCTTGGCCAAGGCGTTTACTGTCATCAACCCTCTGAATCAAGAACCCCTCCTGCAAGCGCAGCCAGGGACTAGCATTGGGGTATTGCAGGCATTTTTGCACCAGAGCAGGCCGACGTTGTGGCTATCCTGGTGGGGCGATGCTGCCGAAGTTGTTTCTCAGGTAGGCGCAGTGCTCGCTGACCCTATTGCTGGCTGGGGCTATCAATTGCAGGGCAACGTGGTGACTATCACTCCCCAGGCCAGTGTCAACATGTGGGACCTGACTGGTGAAGTCCTGGAAGTGCGCTATCCTGACGAGATTAACTGGTGGCTACTCCTGCGCCGGTATCGGTGGGTTATTTTGGCACTGTTTCTCGTTTTTGGCGGCATTCTGGCCTGGCGATTGTATCAACGCTTAGGCCGACCTCCTAAACCTCCTATACCCCCTGCGTGACCGATGTCCCCCTTGGAGCCTGATTGGTTAGTCACCACTGGTTTAATCACGCCTGAGCAATGGCAACAAGTGCAGCCGCGTTTGAGGGATTGTCCATTGCGGGATATCTTGAGAGAGTTGGGGATCACTGAAAGTACGTATATTGCGGTGCGGGCGAAACTTGGGCAGGAGCAATTGCTGCGGGATTGGCTGCGGAACCATCGGTTGGATTTGGGGCTGAGCCAGGTGCGCCCACCCTATTACTGGAGTCAAGTGGAAGTATTCCCCTGTGCTTGGCAAGATGAACGCACTTTGATTGCAGCGGTTAGCGACCAGGGTCACGGTTGTGTTCAGCGCATCATCGCCCAAATTTGGCCGCATGCCCAGGTGCAACCTCTGCTGGCAACGTCCACCGAAATTGCACGCCTAGTGATTCAGTTGCACTTGGGGAAAAAGCTCATCCAATCTGGAATTCTCACCGCCCAGCAGTGGCAGGATATTCTAGAAATTTACCGGCGCACTGGCTCCCCTATTGGTCAGATTCTTACCCGCTTAGA
Source organism: Gloeomargarita sp. SKYG116 (assembly GCA_025056115.1). Classification (GTDB taxonomy): domain Bacteria; phylum Cyanobacteriota; class Cyanobacteriia; order Gloeomargaritales; family Gloeomargaritaceae; genus Gloeomargarita. The sequence goes on along the minus strand of JANWVM010000028.1, from coordinate 8,665 downwards.
TTACGTCAAGCCCCAGCAATTACTGCAGATTTTGGTGGAACTCACAGGCTGCCCATCCTACTCGCATCTAATTGGTACACCCGCCTGGTCAATGGATGAACAATTAGTGCAGCGCTTTAATCCCCAAATCATGGTTCGGCGACTCTTTATACCCTTGAACCAGATTGATGAAAAAACGCTGCTGGTCATGGTGCAAGACCCCACAGATATTCGCATTGATAATGAAATTTACCGCCAATTTCCAGGGGTTGACATTGTCAAAGTCTTGGGTACGGAAACTGATATAATTTACTTGCTGGATTTGGTATTTCGCCAGTTGTGGAGTTGGCAAGCGGTGTACCGACTCGCAGCGCGCTCACCTCGAGAATCTGCCGCTCAAGTTTTCACACCCGCTCAAATTGTTTGCCTTTATACAGTGGGGGTTATATTAGTCTGGGGACTCTTGAACAACCCGATTCTAACTATGTCTATCGTCATGTCACTAATTAACCTTTTTTATATCACGGCAATTGGATTCAAACTCCTGCTTAGTTTGGTGGGCGCTGTGGACCGTAAGCAGTATGTTTCACCAGAAGAAATTGCTGAGTTAAAGGACGAAGAATTGCCAGTTTACACCATCCTGGTGCCCGTGTACAATGAACCGGCGATTGTTTCCATGTTGATTAAAGGGCTGGGTCGTTTGGATTATCCCAAGGAAAAGCTAGATGTTCTCCTGTTGCTAGAGGAGAATGACCGGGTGACAATTGAAGCAGCGAAAGCAGCCCATCCCCCCCATTACATCCGTTTCATTTACATTCCTGACAGCAAACCGAAAACCAAACCCAAGGCCTGCAACTATGGGTTAGCCTTTGCCCAAGGCCGGTACATTACCATTTACGATGCGGAGGATTTGCCCGATCCGGATCAACTCAAGAAAGCAATAATTGCCTTTCGCAAGGGTCCACCGAACATGATCTGCGTGCAGGCAGCGTTGAACTATTTCAACCGCTATGAAAACTTTTTGACCCGCATGTTCACATTGGAGTATTCCTACTGGTTTGATTATTTGTTACCTGGTTTAGACCGCCTGCGTTTACCAATTCCCTTGGGGGGGACCAGTAACCATTTCCGCACCGACCGCTTGTTGGAATTAGGGGGCTGGGACCCATTCAATGTGACGGAAGACGCCGATTTGGGCATTCGGGCTAGCCAGCGAGGCTACTGCGTTGGGGTGATTGATTCCACGACTTACGAGGAAGCAAACTGCCGCTTGAAGAATTGGATCCGTCAACGCTCCCGGTGGATCAAGGGTTATATGCAAACCTGGCTCGTACACAACCGCAATCCCTGGCGCTCGTTACGCACGTTGGGAATCAAGAATTGGCTGGCGTATCAACTGTTTGTGGGCGGGACGGTGGTGTGCTTTTTGAGCAATCCTATCCTTTGGCTCTTGTTTATTGTAGCTACGATTTTTCAATCACCTTGGATCGAACAACTATTCCCTAGTTGGATACTGTATATTTCGCTGTTTAATCTGCTTCTAGGTAATAGCATGGGTATCTATCTGAACATGATCGCCGTGTTTCGTCGGCAGTACTATGGTTTAACGCCCTATGCACTGCTCAATCCCGTGTATTGGTTGTTGCATTCGGCAGCAGCGTATATGGCCCTCTGGCAACTGTTCACCAAACCCTTCTACTGGGAAAAAACGATTCATGGCCTGAGCAAAATGACGCATCAGCATGCGTCCCTAACCGAAACACCACAACCACAGGGGAATTAACAACAAAATTCCTACAGTTGAAAGGGCGATGGTTGCCGCCACAATATCGCGGTCTAATTCATATTCCTCGGCAAAGATCAAGGTAGCCATCGCCGTGGGCATACCTGACATCAGCACCACTGCCAACCGCTCGCCGTCTTGTACATGCAAAGCGGTTAATCCCAACCCGACCAGTAAAGGGATCACCGCAATACGCACCAGCGTTGGCCAAGCTGCCAAGCCCCAGTTCCCTTGCCACCGCAACTGATACAACCGCCAGCCGGTTAGGACGAACGCGGCGCTGATCACCAGCGGAACCGACCAGTCCAATGCGGTTTCCAACCACGCTGGCAAGGGGAGGGGGCGACACAAATAACTGAGGACAAAGGCCCACAGGGTGGGGGTGCTCAGGACTTTTTTCCAGTCATAGCTGCTGGCCGCCTGTTGCGCTCCAAAATAGCCTGCCACCAGAATGCCGATCCCGTAGGTGCCCAGTAAATTGTTGGTCAAGCTGTAGCTGATGACCCAGTCCCACGCTTGCGAATCCACTAGCCCCGGTGCCACCCCCAATCCAATAAAGCCCGTGTTCACCAGCGTTCCGGCCAACACAATGCTTCCCTGCTGGGCAATCGTGAGTTTTACAGGCCACCAGCGCAATCCCAGCCACATCACCGCCAGGTTCAGTCCCAAAACCGCCAGGGTCAACAGGGGCACCACCCACACCAAGCCGTTGAAGTCCGTGTGACGCACCAGCGCAAAAATCTGCACCGGCACACCCACCCAGTACAATGTACGCCCCAAACAATGGGGGAACACTTCCGGCAGCCACCGTTGCGTCAACAACCCCAGCCCTGTCCAAATCACCAACGGTGTATAAACGTGTACAACGGACTCCATCAACGTTCGGTTATTGCCCGCTCTGATTACGGTTTCTGCGGCTGCGTGTTCCAAGTGGGCTGTTCCACAATAAGATTAGCAGGTCGAAGGCCAATCCGAGACCTGTTCAACTGGGCCAACCAAAGGCTTGACATCAATCCAAAAGGAGGTGTTCGGTATGGCGCTGGTACGCTGGATCGATCCGTTCCGGGAATTGGAAGTCATGCGGCGACAAATGGACCGTTTGTTCGATGAAATGCTGCGCCGTGATGAAGATACCCAAGTGAGCCGGGGGGTGGATTGGATTCCGGCAGTGGAATTGCAAGACACGCCTGACGCCCTGATTTTGAAAGCGGAAATTCCGGGTGTGAAGAAAGAAGACTTGGATGTGAGTGTCACCCGGGAAGCTGTACAAATTGCCGGTGAACACCGCTTTGAAAAGCGGGAAGAAAGCAAGGGCGCGGTGCGGACCGAACTGCGGTATGGGCGGTTCCAACGGGTGATTCCCTTGCCGGTGCCGGTAGCCCACGACCAAACCAAAGCCGAGTACCGCGATGGGATTTTGACCCTGACGCTGCCCAAAGCGGAAGAAGCCAAGACCCAAGTGTTCAAACCGCAACTGGTCGAAGCCCAAAGCTAATTTTCCGGATAAAACTCCCTGCCGGTTCCGGTTTCCCCCGCAGGGGGGATTTTTTTTGACTTTTTTAGACAACTTCTTCACTTTGCATGATTTCGAGGTAGATATGCTCTAAACGCACGGGCTGGCGGGTAATCGCTGTTAAATCAATACCGGAAAACAGCTCTATAATCTGGCCTAATTCCAGTCTTTTCGGCACCCAAAATAGTAAATCTTGATGGTAGGAGCGTACCGGCCATCCCAACAATTGCGCTCGCTGAATTGCAGCCTCTGGTGTGGTTGTTTGCACGGTTAAAATTTCTTCGGCGGGGATCAGGCGACGCAAAGCGCTTAAACTGCCTTCAGCCACGAGACGCCCCCGTTTCAAAATACCGATGCGGTCGCATAGGCGTTCGGCTTCTTCGAGCAAGTGCGTTGTCAATAAAAGCGTCATACCCTGTTGCTGGCACTGGCGGATCAATTGCCAAATTTCAAACCGCGATTCCACGTCCAAACTGGCAGTTGGTTCATCTAAGATAAGCAGCTTGGGACGGTGAATCAGGGCCATGGCGATATTGAGACGGCGTTGCATTCCACCACTTAAATTTTCGGCTAAACTATGGGACCGTTCGCCTAAACCGACCCACGCTAAACACTCGCTGACTCGCTGCCGTAATTCTCGCTCGGGAACCCCATAAATCCGGCCTAAAAAATAGAGGTGTTCGGCGCAGGTCAGGCTGGGATAGAGCAAATCTTTTTGGGGCGCGACACCAACCCAATACCGATACCGGGGTCGCCAGGGTTTACCGGCAATAAGCACTCGACCCTGATCGGCTGTTACCAAATGGCAAATGATATTAATCAATGTTGTTTTACCCGCTCCGTTTGGCCCCAATAAACCATAAATTTCACCAGGGTAAATTTCCAAATTAACTCCTTGCAGCACCGGTCGCTTTTGGTAGCTCTTGTAGAGTTTTTCGATTTTGAGCATAGGGCTAACGGGAAACGGTTATGGGATAATTTTAACACTGGGGTTACCATGAGCAGGATATACCAATGACCTCGAAAAGTGCAGAAGTAATCGCCATTGGCACGGAACTGTTACTCGGCGAAATTACCAACACAAATGCGCAATTTTTTGCCCAGGAGTTGGCGGCGCTGGGTATCCCCCACTATTTTCAAACGGTGGTGGGAGATAACGTGGAACGAATTCACCAGGTGTTGGCGCAGGCGACCCAACGCTCCCAGTTGCTCCTGTGTACGGGTGGATTAGGGCCGACGCCCGATGACTTGACGACGGAAGCCATTGCGCGTTTTTTTAACACGCCGCTGGTGGAACACCCTGAGATTTTCGCTGAGATTCAAGCCAAATACGCGCGCCGGGGCCTGCCCACGCCGGAGAACAACCGCAAACAAGCCCTCCTGCCCCAGGGTGCTCAGGTCATCCCCAATCCCCGTGGGACGGCGCCGGGTATGATTTGGTCGCCCCGACCTGGCCTGACCATCATGACCTTCCCGGGAGTTCCCAGCGAATTACAGGCCATGTGGCGGGAAACAGCCGTGCCCTATCTCTGGCAACACGGCTGGGTGACAGAGGTGTTTCTCAGTCGTAATCTACGGTTCTGGGGCATTTCTGAAGCGGCGCTGGCGGAGAAAGTACAGGAATTTTTTAGCCTGACCAACCCGACAGTAGCCCCCTATGCAGGAAAAGGGGAAACGCGGTTACGCATCACTGCACGGGCAGCCGACCGGGAGACGGCAATGGCCTTGATTGCACCGGTGGAGGCCCAATTGCGGGAACGAACGGGGGCAGACTGCTACGGGGCAGATGAGGAAACGCTGGCGCTGGTAGTGGGGCGGCTGTTGCAAGGACGTGGGGAGACCCTGGCGGTGGCGGAATCCTGCACTGGCGGGCTGTTGGGGGCGATGGTCACGGAGGTGCCAGGAAGTTCGGCGTATTTCCAGGGGGGCGTTGTCGCCTATGCCAATGCAGTGAAGGAACGGTTACTAGGCGTGCCATCAACCGTACTGGCTGCCCAGGGAGCTGTGAGTGCCCCAGTGGCGGAAGCGATGGCGACGGGTGTGCGCGAGCAACTCGGGACAACTTGGGGGGTCAGCATTACAGGGATTGCCGGGCCGGGGGGAGCAACGGCGACAAAACCGGTGGGGTTGGTGTACATCGGGCTGGCCGGGCCGGCGGGACAGGTCTATAGTTGGGAGCATCGGTTTAGCCCAGAACGGGGCCGGGACTGGATTCGTCAGCTCAGCGCCTGCCAAGCTCTGGATCATCTACGGCGTGTATTGCTGAACGCGGTCTAGAAATCGCTGCGCTTGCTCGGGGCATCCCCCCCAATGACAGTGAATGTAAGACGCATGGAGCGTGGCATGGCCGTAGCACGGTTGGGCGTTCGCACCCCTAATTTGGGAGTAATGGAATTCGTGACCCACGAGCGTTTCTCCCTGGGCAATAAAACACGTGTCCTGGGACGCAGGCACACGCCGGTAGCCAAGCGTCAAGCGCTGGGTCATGACCGTCGCCAGGGGTAATGCCCCCACCATCGGCCAGGTTTGCCCCGCCAGGTCGGTCAATTGTTCCCCTAAAAACATCAATCCCCCGCACTCCGCGTACACCGGTAGCCCCTGAGCAATGCGCCGGCGCAGGTCATGCAGCACATCCAACTGTTGACTCAAGGCTGCGGCCCAGAGTTCGGGATAGCCGCCCCCCAGCAGTAAACCGTGGATGTTGTCGGGCAATCGCCCATCGCGCAGGGGACTCCAGCCAGCCAGCGTCACACCAGCCGCCCGCAACAGAGCAAATAGGTCGTCGTAATAAAAACAAAAAGCGGCATCGTGGGCGACGGCAACTGTAACCGGGCGCGCACAATGCAACGTTGACCAGGGCGCTGTACTGACATCAGTATGGCTAACCCGGAGTAAAGGTCGCAAAACTTGCCAATCAAAACACGTCCGCCCGCAGTGCATCAACGCTGCGCGCCAGCCGGTGAGATGGGACGACTCCATCGGTGTGACCAATCCCAGGTGCCGTTCCGGGTGGGCAAGGGCATCCGTGCGGCGACATTCTCCCACCACCGGTATCCCCAAAGGCGCCAGCGCCTGCCGCAGTAACTCGCTGTGCCGGTCGCTCGCCACCCGGTTCAACACCACGCCGGCTAAGTGTATATCTGGGTTCCAAGTGCGGTACCCATGCACCAGCGCCGCTACTGAACCTGACAGGCGACTGCAATCTATCACCAACACCACTGGCAACCCCAATAACTCGGCAATCTCCGCCGTACTGTTGGGGCCGTCAAACAAACCCATGACCCCTTCCACCAGCGCGTAGGGCGTGGCTCGCGTGTAGTAAGCGTAACACCGTTCGACGTAATCCGGTGACGTTAGCACCACATCCAAATTGGGGCAGGGGCGTCCGGTCATCCACCGATGCAGCAGGGGGTCAAGGTAATCTGGCCCAATTTTGAAGGACTGAACAACCTCTCCCCATGATGACAACGCTGCCAGTATCGCTAGGGCGACTGTGGTTTTACCAACGCCGCTGCGCTCGCCGGCGAGGATGCACCCCATTGACTAGTCAGCCAGCACTTTGGGCGGTAATAACCACAACAATTGCGCAGACCCCACCGGCGAACCCTGCTCCGGCAGTTCGAGTAAGGCCACTCCGGCTTTTTTGAGCACCAGCTTGTCCCGCACCTCACCCCAAACTAGCCGTTCCACCCAATGACCCAAATCCGGTTGATGTCCCACCAAGGCCACCGCACCGCCTCCCTGGTCGCGCCATTCCTGCCACCAAGTCACCCACTGTTGCCAATCCCCACCCGGTTGCAAGGCCTCATGCACCACCGGCATGGGTCCCAGCCCTGCTTCATGGCAAATCACAGCCGTTTGGCTCGCCCGCAGGTAGGGACTAGTCAAAATCGCTTCTACCTGTACCCCCAGAGCTGCCAATCGCTGGGCCACCGCCCGCGTTTTCTTGTAGCCCTCTTTGGTCAACACTCGCTGACTATCGGGCTGGCCAGGTTCCGGCTCTTGGGCAATCCCGTGACGAATCACATAGAGTTTCATGTCCTAGATTTTAACCCAACCGCTCCAGCTTGCTGCTCCCCCTAACTTGGTGAGCGCACAGTGATGGCCTGTTTCGCCGTTGGATTACTGTGTCACTGATTAACAAGCTATGGAGCCGAGCGCTATCTAACTGATGCTGAAAAGTCGCACCAACTGGGGTTTTGGGCTTTGGACTTGAATTGAACTATCACGTGAATCTATCCCGCTTTTTGGGGTGCTGGGCGAGTAGAATGGTGGGGAAATTTCCCTTGGCTGGTTTTCTGGCCCAAAATGTCGTCTAGGCCACGCCCCCACCCTGTTCAGGAGTGGTTAACGGAAGACCAGTGGAATGCTCTCCTGGCGGCCAGGGCTGGGCGACGGATTTATATCCCTGCTCATCCCACACCAGAGCATCCCCTGGCGCGGATTGTGGGATATAGGGCGCTGGAGAAACTTGCGTTTTATTGCCCTGGGCATCATGATCTTCCCAAATACCGGAGTGCTTGGGACAGATTGCGGTACTGGGACGGTATCAAGGCGGAGATTCGCCGGTTGGCCACCCAGGGGATGACGCGGGAGCAGATTGCCAGCAAGCTCAAGGTCAGCACTAAGACGGTTTATCGGGCGCTAAGAAGCCACTAGCGTCAGGCCCCCGTGCTGGAGTCGCACCAGCATTCACCCATCTTGGCGGGGGCAATAGCGGCTATTGCACTTCAGGGTGGGATTGTCGCTCCCGCTTAGATTCCAGCTCTTCCAGCATCACCTCGTTAGCCGCCAGCATCAGGGTCACCAGCGCAGACCGCACGGTCTCCAGCTCGTCGTTTTCTTCTTCCAAACAAAACAACGTCACCTGCACCACTGCTTGGACAAACCGTAAGCGGTCGTCAGGCGTCCGCAGAAAAATCCAGTTGTCGGTCATGGCCGTCTATCGCCGCATTAACTGGATGAACACCGTACAGGCCATCGCCTGGAGCTGCTCAGGGGGAACCCCATCCAGCAGGCGGGCCATTTCCTGATAGCAGGTGGCCATTAACTGGCACGCCTGGCTGATGGCTTCCGGCGTGGGAATTCCTAAGCCATTCGGGGCCTTGTTTTGGGTGGGGTTCCCGTCAACTTCAGGCGGAATTTCTACGACTTTATACTTGCCGTTTTCCAGCGCTAAAACGATTTCTTCCCCCTTGGCATAGCTAGCCAACACACTCCCAGGGGAACCCCATAATTTCTGTTCTGTTCCATCTGGAAGAGTGACAATGACATTAATCCGTTCCCCATATTGGGTTTGAATCGGGCCTTTGGCGGGGAACTTGACCTTGGCTTTGATGAGTGTTGCAGTCATTTTGGATACTCCTGGGTTGCGTAATGTAGTTGTGATG
>JANWVM010000027.1 GCA_025056115.1 Gloeomargarita sp. SKYG116 | reverse complement strand
GTCTAGGATTGGTTTACCGTATTTGGTTTCCCCAATTTGCAAAAAAGGGGTTTCCGGCGTGGCGTGGATGCAATTGCCCTGGGGATAAATAAGGAATAGTTGTGGTTCATCGCCGTGAATTTGTCCCCCTACCAAAAAGTTGCATTGAAAATCAATATGGTCGCGCTCTAACCAGGGCCGATTTTCATCTTGCAATTTACGAATTTTTCTCCCGATATAGGTGGTGATCTCGTACATGCAGCCAATCGTGTGTAAATTCTCTGGCTGTTGTTGATGAATATCCTGCCGCAGTTGGGCCACCACCGCCTGGGTAATGGCCAGATTGCCGGATGTGCATAGGAATAAAACCCGCTGGCCGGGCAGGGAAAAATCAAACAGTTTGCGATAGGTGGAAATGTAATCGACGCCAGCATGGGTACGGGAATCGGCAGCCATCACCAATCCGTACCGCGTCAAGATGCCTAGGCAGTAGGTCATGGTTCTGAGGTAGTCAGTTGTTGTTTGAGTTTTTGGATTTGGTCCCGGTAGATGGCCGCTTGTTCAAATTCTAAATTGCGAGCTGCTTCACGCATTTTTTGCTCGAGTTCCTGGATATAAGCGGGGATGTCGCTGGCTGCTAAGGGAGTCACGCTGTAGTCTGCCGGGCTTTCTTTGGCTTGAATTCGGCGTGAAAATTCCAGGGTTTGCAAGATGCGGTTGGCGGGTTTCCGACGAATGGGTTGCGGCGTTATACCATGCGCTTGATTATAGGCGATTTGCTTTTGTCGGCGCCGCTGGGTTTCCTGAATGGCTCGCTGCATACTTTCGGTGATGATGTCGGCGTATAGAATGGCTTGCCCATTCACATGTCGCGCGGCTCGCCCAATGGTTTGAATCAACGACCGTTCGGAGCGCAAGAAACCCTCTTTATCTGCATCGAGGATAGCGACCAGGGATACTTCTGGTAAATCCAATCCTTCTCGCAGCAAATTCACCCCCACAATCACATCACATTCATCGGCCCGCAATCCCTGCAAGATTTCGATGCGACCGATGGCGTCAATTTCCGAATGGAGGTACTGTACCCGCAGTCCATGTTCCTGCCAGTAACTGGTCAAATCTTCGGCCATGCGTTTGGTGAGGGTGGTAACCAATACTTTTTCACCTCGCTCAACACGGCGATACACTTCACCAGTCAAATCTTCGACTTGATTAATCGTTGGACGTACTAAAATTTCTGGGTCGAGGACGCCCGTAGGCCGGATGATCAATTCCACCACTTGGCTAGAAACCTCGAGTTCCCAATCCCCCGGCGTGGCCGACACAAAAATACACTGTTTCACCTTGGCCCAAAATTCATCGGCTTTGAGGGGGCGGTTATCGGCGGCGCTCGGCAAGCGAAATCCATGTTCAATTAAGACCCGTTTGCGGGATTGGTCTCCCTCATACATTCCTCGCAACTGGGGCACGGTGACGTGGGATTCGTCCACAATCAGCAGCCAATCCTCTGGGAAATAATCCACCAAACATTCCGGGGGAGAACCGGCTGGCCGGCCTGCCAAGTGACGCGAATAATTCTCAACCCCGTTGCAGTAACCCACGGTGCGCAGTAATTCCAGGTCATAGCGGGTGCGTTGTTTGAGCCGCTGGGCCTCCAGGAGCTTGCCCTCCGCTTCCAACTCCGCCAAGCGTTCTTCCAGCTCTTGCTCAATCGCCCGGCAAGCTCGCTCCAATTGTTCCGCTGGTGTCACAAAGTGGCGCGCCGGATAAATGTTAATGGCCTGCACTGATTCTAAAACCGCGCCGGTGAGGGGGTCGCGCAGTTCAATTCGCTCGATTTCATCGCCCCAGAATTCCACGCGGATGACGCGGTCCTCATATGCTGGCCCGATTTCTAAGACATCCCCCCGCAACCGAAACCGGCCCCGCCCCAACTCCACATCATTGCGGTCGTATTGGATATTAACAAGCGCCTGGGTGACTTGCACCGGTTCCGCCGTTAATCCCACCTCTAGATGCACGGCAGCATTCAAATATTCACTGGGAATCCCCAACCCATAAATGCAGCTAATGGAGGCCACCACAATCACATCCCGGCGTTCAAACAGGGACCGGGTAGCCGAATGTCGGAGCATGTCAATTTCGTCGTTAATCGAGGCGCTTTTGGCGATGTAGGTATCAGTGACAGGAATATAAGCCTCCGGTTGGTAATAGTCGTAATAGCTAATGAAATACTCAACTGCGTTGTGGGGGAAAAATTCCCGCAGTTCGTTGCACAGTTGCGCCGCTAGCGTCTTGTTGTGGGCCAGCACCAGCGTTGGTCGTCCCACCTGGGCAATGACATTGGCCATCACAAAAGTTTTGCCGGTGCCGGTCGCCCCCAGGAGGGTTTGGTAGCGGTAGCCGGCTTGCACCCCCCGCACCAACTGTTCGATGGCTTGGGGCTGGTCCCCCGTGGGGGCAAAGGGTGCGTGCAGGCGAAACGGACTGGTCATGCAGGTTCCAGGGGAGCCATGGTCAGACCCGCCCGCTTGAGCTGCTCATGGTAAAGTTCCGCCGGTTCTTGGGGGCCGACCCAGACCACTGCTTGGCCTTCGTAGTGGACTTGATTGGTCAACTCCCAGGCCCGGTCGGGGGTCATGGCCGGAATGTACTGCATCAGGCAGCGGGCCACGTGTTCAAAGGTATTGACGTCGTCGTTGAGGACAATCACCTTGTAGTTGGGATAGTGCTTGGTGGTGGTTTGACTGCCTTTTTCCAGAAGCGTTTGCGAAGCCATAGACAACTCCCCACTCAGTTTTTATGTCAGATTCTGGTTCTAGTATAAGATTGAGCAGCGGGGTCGTTAGGGGCCTGTAGGTCGCTAAACTAATATAGTGCGCCTGCAAACCCAATCCCGAGATGGCTGTGGAAATACAACTAAGCTGGGAAGACTTGATAACCGGCGACCTGCAGAAACGGCGAGTGACGGTGCCGGTGGTCTTTGGTCGGGATGAACAGGCCATGCGGGCAGTGATGGACAGCGAGGCAAGTATTGTGGTACTGCCCCACAAACAGGTTTCCCGTTGCCATGCCTTGATCGTGGTAGGGGAAAACGGCTTGGAGCTAGTGGATAAAAGCACCAACGGCACTTTCTTGAACGGCCAGCATTTTCTCGGCACCAACTGCCAGGTGCAACACGGCGACCGCTTACAAATTGGCCCCTACAAAATTCTGCTGAGCACTTTGGATTCCTTGCCGCCTGTGACCTCAGAAAGCGCCGTGACCACAGAAAGTACGGCGGTGTTGCCAGGGGTATATCACGATTCCCTGACGGGGTTGCCCAACCGCAATATGCTCATGTCGCTGCTACAGACCCTGGCAGAGCGATTGACAGTGGAAACAGCCCTGATATTTGCAGTGGTGCATCTGGATATTGACCGGTTGCAACAGGTCAACAACAGCTTGGGCTACCGGATGGGGGATAAATTATTGGCGGCAGTCGCCCGGCAGTTACGACAACGGTTGGCTCCCGGCGATACGGCAGTGCGGTTGGAGGGGGATGAATTTGCCCTCATCTTAGAAAGCATTTCCTCACCTGAGGAAGCCCTGGCACGGATAGAACTGATTCAGCAGGACCTCCACACTCCCTTCCAGCTCGAAAACCAGGAGGTATTCATTACGGTGAGTATAGGAGTCGCCTGGAGTCATCTGCCGGTGCAACAACCGGAGGATTGGTTACGGTTTGCGCGGGCAGCAACTCAGAAAGCGAAGCAATTGGGGCGAGGCCGGCTGGAAATTTTTCAACCTGGGATGGAGGATTCGGGTCAGCGCCTGCGGTTGGAAACCGACTTGAGCCGGGCGATAGAACGGGGGGAATTATCCCTGCGGTATCAACCGATTGTGGCTTTAGCCAGTGGGCAAATTGTGGGGTTTGAAGCCCTCGTGCGCTGGCAGCATCCCCAAGCAGGTGCCATTCCCTCTGACCAGTTGATTGCGCTGGCGGAAGAAACAGGTTTGATTATTCCGATTGGGCTGTGGGTGTTGCGAACTGCCTGCGTCCAGTTATGTCGGTGGCATCGGCAATTTCCCAACTTGCGTCCCTTGACAGTCAGCGTGAACGTCTCTAGCAAGCAATTTCTCCAGGCAGATTTAGTGACCCAGATTACTCAGGTGTTGCAGGAAACGGGTTTGCCGGGGAATCACCTGAAGCTGGAACTCACCGAAAGCTTGATTATGGAAAACCCCGAAACAGTCACCACCATGCTCTCCCAGTTGCAGGATTTGGGGTTACAGATTTTGATGGACGACTTTGGCACGGGCTACTCTAACCTGAACCGGCTGCGCACCCTCCCGATTGACATGGTCAAGATTGATAAATCCTTTATCCAAGCCGTTGATGCGGACACCTGGGCCTTTGTGCGCGGAATTGTGGCGCTGGCTCATTCCCTTGGCAAAACGGTGGTGGTGGAGGGTGTTGAGACCACCGAACAGTTACATCAGTTGCGGCTCATGAATTGTGCGTTTGGTCAAGGGTACCTGTTCTCGCCGCCCCTAGAGAGTCCCCAAGTGGAAAAACTCCTGCAACAGCCGCCCTGCTGGTAGGTGGGATGGGCTTGGCGCGGTTGATTGCCCAAACGGTCAAAAGCCAAGCCGTCAATGCTTGTCACCCCTTGAGTCGCAGGGTGCAGCCCCGTTGTTAGGTTGTTGGTTTGCACTCTGACAAATGAAAGTGGCTTAGTTGTCGGGTTTCTCTCTATAGCCAAGCCATCTATGGTTGTTAGCCCTTGGGTCCCAGAACACGGCCCCGCCTTTGGATTTCCTCTCCTCTCTTTGACAAACTAAGGCAGCTTAGCTATAGCAGGCCTATGTTACTGAGCCAGGCAGAGAGAATGCTGGATAGAGCCGTAGCCAATTATTACAGCTTGCCAGCCAGTGGTTCCTGAGCGACCTTCCCTAACCCCTCGTTCTGGAGCAACGATTGCCAATCGGCCATCAGTTGACTGTTTTGGGGTTGGGATTGGCGCAGGTCCATCAAGGCCGCTAGGGTCTCATGCCATAGACCGGCGCTGGCATAAATGTAGGGATGCTCATTGCGGGGCGCACGCTGGAGTTGCCGCTCTAGAGACGCTGGTAGGGCTACCCGCTGCACCCATCCCCGCACGTACAAGTCAGCAGTCCGGTCCTGCGGGTCACAGACCACCGAGAAATACCACTGGTAGGTTTCCCCTACATTCAGGGTTGGGGCCTGGTCGGGTAAATCCAGGCGCACAATCCCGCTCTGCTGGGCGCGACCCGTGTAAGTGAAGAGTTCAGCGCCACGACTATCCAACAGGACGAACTCCACAGGGCGACCCTCGACTGGCGGCAGGTAGAAAAAGAAACTGGGGCGAGCGGCTGCGGTTAACCCCAAATGGGCAGTCGGCAACAGAGCTGTTAAGCGCTTCTCACTGACCGGACAAACAGCGCCGCGTGTCGCTCCTCCTTCCCGATTGCCAGGTAATCCGGCCGCTGGTGGCACAAAACCAGTCACAACAACAGAGGGGGTCGGGGTGGGACGCCGCCGGCTCCACTCCAGGAGACGACCAGCCCAGTCCTGCAAGGGGTTAGCCAACGCCGGCGTAGCAGTCAGGGTCAAGGCAAAGGTTGTCGCCAGGAACAGGGAACGCAAGTGAGCCATGATGACCATCCTCCTCTGGGCAAAAGGGTAGGGGCGTATAAGGTACGAAGGACAAGATGGGTGAGAGGTTCCAGGCACTCGTCCTTAAATCCTAGAGTAGTCGAGGGTTGGGGCGGCGGCGGTGACTGGAGCAGGTAAATGGCGGTGATTGGACGCACAGGCGGCTTAGGATAGAACTGCTGTTTCGTGATGAATTCCTGTGATTGAACGCTACACCTTGCCGGCGATGGGCCAGCTCTGGACGGAGGAGTACAAGTTCAACACCTGGTTACAGGTGGAGTTGGCTGTGTGTGAAGCGCAGGCGACGTTGGGACGTATTCCCACTGAGGTCATGCGCCATATCCGCGAAAACGCCCGGTTTGACCCGGCCCGCATCCGGGAAATTGAACAGACGGTGCGCCACGACGTGATTGCTTTTCTTACCAATCTCAATGAATATTTAGGGGACGCGGGGCGGTATGTCCATCTGGGGTTGACCAGTTCCGATGTCCTGGACACGGGGTTGGCGCTGCAATTGGTGGCTAGTGTGGAAGTGCTGCTAACCCAGCTAGAACAACTCATCCAAGCGGTGCGCACCCAGGCGCAACACCATCGCTACACAGTCATGGTGGGCCGTTCCCACGGGATTCATGCCGAACCGATTACCTTTGGCTTTAAGTTGGCAGGGTGGCTGGCGGAACTGTTGCGGCACCGGGAACGTCTGACGCGCCTGCGCAGCCAAGTGGCGGTGGGAAAAATTTCTGGCGCAGTTGGCACCTATGCCCACGTTGATCCGCGCGTGGAAGTCTTGGCCTGCCAGCGGTTGGGGTTAACGCCGGATACGGCTGCCACCCAGGTCATCAGTCGCGACCGCCACGCGGAATATCTCCAGGGGTTGGCGCTGCTGGGAGCTTCGATTGAGCGGTTCGCGGTGGAAATCCGCCACCTGCAACGGACGGAGGTGTTGGAAGTGGAAGAATTTTTTGCCCCCGGACAAAAAGGGTCGTCAGCGATGCCCCACAAACGCAATCCCATTCGTTCCGAGCGACTGACAGGATTGGCGCGCCTGTTGCGGGGCTATGCCAGCGCCGGCTTAGAGAACGTGGCCCTGTGGCATGAGCGGGATATTTCCCACAGCGCAGTGGAACGGGTAGCCCTCGCGGACGCCAGTATCGCCCTGCACTTCATGCTGGTAGAATTGACCGACCTAGTGCAGACCCTGCAGGTATATCCGGAGAACATGCGCCGCAACTTGTACCGCTTTGGGGGAGTTATTTTCAGCCAGCAGGTGTTATTAGCGCTGGTGGAAAAGGGCATGACTCGAGAAGACGCCTATGCCCTGGTGCAACAACTCGCTCATCGCGCCTGGAACCGAGAAGATGGGAATTTTCGGGCGCTAGTAGAACAGGACACTACCGTACAGCAGTATTTATCACCTCAAGAAATTGCCGCTTGTTTCGACCCTGCTGCTCACCTGAAACACCTAGAGACCATTTACCAGCGGTTGAATATCTAGCTTTTGGGCTTGGCCTGATGGGGCAATCCCCACCCCAACTTCTGCCGCAAGAGGTCAAAGAATTCCGGCGGGCGCAACCGCACAAATCGAGCTAGGTAAGTCGAGCGCTGGATGGTCACATAGTTCCCCGGTTGGACATAGCACCCGGCGTTGCCATCAGCCACCAGCACCAGCCGCGATTCATTAGCCGCCCAGACCTGCACCTTTTCCCGGTCGTCAAACACCAACGCCCGCGACGCCAGGGAATGGGGGCAGATGGGAATCAGCAATAAGGCAGCCACTCCCGGCGCCAGGACAGGTCCCCCTGCCGACAGGGCGTACGCGGTCGAACCAGTTGGCGTCGAAACAATCACCCCATCGGCTGGAATATCCACCACCGCGTATTGCCCCACCTGCACCTCGAAGTGGCAAAGTTTCGCCAGGGGTTCCCGGTGCAACACCACCTCGTTTAAGGCCAGCGCTTCCCAGATGCGGGTGTCCCCTTCCCACACCTGCACTAACAACGTAATGCGCTCTTCAATCTGGTAATCGCCGCTCAAAACTGCCTCTAGGGCCGTCGGCAACGATTCCACATAAATCTCCGTCAGAAACCCCAAATGTCCTGTGTTGACGGTTAACAGTGGAATACCCAGGGGTGCGCATTGCCGGCTGGCGGACAACACCGTGCCATCTCCCCCAAGCACAATGGTCAATTCCACGTCCCGGTCAAATCCGGGGGGCACCAGCCATTCAATCGGGGTGTGGCAGACCGGGCTTCCTGGTTGGGCATAACCCAGCAATCCCCCCACGCCAGTTGCCATACAGACCTGTCGCCCGCGTTGCTGCAACCATGCCCGTAGCTCCTGGGCGAATTGGGTCGCTTCCGGTTTGCCATCGTTGTAGATAATACCGATTTTGCCCACAAATGCCCCTGACCCCACCGTAATCAGCGATTATAAGATGAATACTCCTACCCCATTTCAACTGCCGCTTTTGGCCGAAGCCTTAAAGGGACGCCGACGCTGCCGCTTTTGTGCTTCCTGGCGCTTTTGGCGGTCGAGTTCGTAATGCCGTTCTTTTAATTTCTGCAAGATGCGGGCGAAATACTCGGCCAGGTAGTCCTCCAGCGTGGTAATTTCCGTCGGCGAGACGCCCAACTGCTGATAAACCGGCGTCATATCGGCATCTAAAATTTCCCCGCGAGCCAGCAGAGCCGCAAAGGCCAGCCGGTCAGCCATATTCCACGTCCACTGAAAACCGCGCAGGATTTGGCGCGTTGTGGTCAGAACACCTAGGGGCACCCGTAAAACCTTGGCCGTTTTGCCACTCAGCCGTTCACACAGGGCAATAATTTCTTCAGACGTCCAAGCGCGCGGTCCCACCACCGGCAGTTTTTGACCAATGGTCGTGGGAACTTCTAGACTCCGCAACGCCAACCAGGCAATGTCCTGGGTATCCATGTAGGCCACAGCGGCAGACGTTCCGGTTAACCACACCGACTGTTCTTCCAAGATGGGAATGGCAAACTGCCCAATGAGTCCCTGGTAAAAACCCGCCGGCGCCAGGATGGTGTAGTCCAAACCCGATTCAGCTAAAAAGGCTTCCGTCGCCGCTTTGACGCTCATCAGGGGCACTTGGGGGTAGCGTTCGCAGCCCAAGATAGAAAAAAAGATGAGTCGCTTGACCCCCGTTTGCACCATGGCTTGGATTAAACTCACCTTGCCTTGCCAGTCCACCTCCCGAATGCCAATCGCATCCGTGGGTCGCGCCGTCGCGGCGTCAATGACAACATCCATGCCCTCCAAGGCCGGCAGCAGCGTCTCAGGATAACAGAGATTGCCTGGCGACAGTTCCGCCCCCCATTCCCGCAAAAAGGTGGCTTTGGTTAAACTACGCACCAAACACCGCACCTGATGCCCCTCTTGCAATGCGCGCCGGACAATTTGCCGCCCCAGCGTTCCCGTTGCCCCGACCACCAAAATATTCATGCGCCTGCTAAAAAAGTTTTTTACATTTCATTAAGAGTTTATCAGAAAACTCCCCTTGGCACAGTTGATCCCCAGCGGTTGGTCGTCTCGGGCTGGGTGTATCTCGTGGGGAACGGCGGGGGGAAGCACCGGGGTTTCTCGCGGGCTGCCGCAAAGCACAGAATGTTTGACATGAGTGACGGCGGGAATCCTTGTGTTTTAGTCAAGCCACTTTGGTTTATCGGAGGGATGGTGGGAAAACCAAGGACGGGGCTGCGCCCTGCGACCCAAGACATGACAAGTCTAGATAATTTAACTATCGTAACCTTGATTACTGGTTGCCTACGACAAACTAACTGTTTTCAGCCATAGCCGCCCATGCATATTGACCAGGGATACCCCACCTTTGGAAGCCCGTTTGATTTCCACCATCTTTCCACCACTTTCCACCAAATTTGACTGGTTTGAACCAGGTGGAAAGGATAGTTAGAAAGCCCCAAAACCCCGTCAGGAAGCCAGTTTTACCCCACGCCGTAGCCTGGATTTGAACCAGGGACAAACCGCTTAGAAGGCGGGTGCTCTATCCCCTGAGCTACTACGGCCTGATCCTCAGTTTACAAAACCCGCTGGTCCCTTAAAACGCTTGCAGAAGCAACCAGGCATCAAAGGGCAATAGAATCAATACGCATAGCCCAATGGCGGCATACATCCAGGGTTGGGCCAAGGGTTTGATGCCAGTGGTAGGCAAGCCGGTGTATTGGGTAATGGTATCGAGCAGTCGACCGAAACCTGCAATGCGCATGGGGATAAGATAAGCTTGGCCGCTGTGGGTCACCAGGTAATGCACCCGTCCTCCTTGCCCGGTCGGTCGGGTTTGAATACGTTGAATGTCTGTCCAATTCACCTGCCAGCCTGTTGCCAGCCAAGCCGGTACCCACGCTGGATAGGTCACCTGTAAACCCTGGTGATCCGCCTGGACGCGCTGGCTCAGCAGCCCGTGTAAGATAACCCAGCCTGCGCCCACCCCTAATCCCAATCCCCCGGCCACAAGGGGTTGCCCTTGCCGCCAGGCCAAAAAGGGTAAGGGCAGCAACAGCGCCAGGTACAAACCGTACAGGGGATAGCGCACCAGGGACGAAATTCGCCACGTTTGCACGGAGGAACTTGACTGCATGGGCTTTGGAGACTAAATCCTTCTCCTACATTAACTGGCCATGGCGTGGTGCAACCAGCCAACGAGCGCCCGCCGCAGAGTGTCTAGCCCAATCCGCTCCCGCGCGGCAACGTACAAAGCACGGGGATAGGAGCGGCGAGCCAACTCGAGGGTTTCACTGTCCACCTGGTCAATCTTGTTAAACACAATCCACGTGGGGGCTGGTACCGGCGTCATCCGCGCCAGACAGGTCTCTACAGTGTGGATGTGCCCTCGCCAGTTGGGATGGGATAAATCCACAACATGCAACAACAAATCGGCCTCGGTCAATTCTTCCAAGGTCGCCTGAAACGCATCCCAAAGCGTGGGGGGCAGGTTCTCAATGAATCCCACTGTATCAGTGAGGACAATTGGCTGGGGATGGTCGGCCAAAACCAAGCGGCGACTGGTGGGGTCCAAGGTAGCAAACAACTGGTCGGAGGCATACACATCGGCGCGGGTCAGTGCATTGAATAGGGTCGATTTGCCGGCATTGGTGTAGCCAACAAGACCTACGGTGGGAATTTGGCGTCGGTAGCGTTGTTGCCGTAGCCGCTCCCGGTGTTGCCGCAACTGTTCCACTTGTTTTTTCAGATGGGCAATGCGCCGTTGAATCGCCCGCCGTTCGGTTTCCAAGCGGGTTTCCCCCGGCCCTCGCGTCCCAATGCCACCCCCTAGCCGGGACAATGCCTGACCTTGCCCGGTCAAACGGGTGAGCCGGTACTGCAATTGCGCCAACTCCACTTGTAATTTGCCGGCTTGAGAACGCGCGCGCTGGGCAAAAATATCTAGGATTAATTCGGTGCGGTCCACTACCCGCATTTCCAACTCCTGTTCCAGATTACGCACCTGCGCCGGCGACAAATCCCCGTTGAACACCACCACGTTGACCCCGTGTAACCGCCCGGCCCGCCGCACATCCTGAATTTTCCCTGCTCCCAGTTCGGGCCGCCCCTGCACAATAGTTGCTGCCACTGTCGCCCCGGCGCTGGTAATCAAACGCTGCATTTCCTGCAAACCCGCCTGGAACGCCTGCACAGACATCCCTACCGGTCGTACCCCAACCAAAATCACGCGCTGCTGGCTCGACTCCTCGACTGGTGTGGACTCCTCTTGCCGCGCCTGTTCCGCCTGCTGCAACTGGGCCAGCCAACCTTCTTGCGCCAGAGTGGCCACTGCTACAGGACCCTGCAATACCCAGGTTGTGGCACCTGGATAGGCCCAGTAGGCCCAACGGTCGTGGATAGAAACCAAGGCATCCCACCGCTGTTCCATGAGGGTGGTTAAATCAGCAACCGTTGGCGCATCGGGTGACAAACGGGTACTGAGACAGCGCCAGCCTGACAAGCGCCCGGCTCCATAGCGCGGCAATTCGTACAGGGGAACCCGGGTCTGCTCCGGCGTGCCGACGGCCACCCGCAACACCTGTCCCCGACGGTTGACATAGACGCACACAGGCATTTCGGTCAGGGTAGTCACCTGCCATAATCGCTGCGCAAATTCCGGTGTCATCAAAACATCTTGCGGCAGGCGTACCCGATACAACCGCTGCAACTGGCGCAAATGGCCGGGCTTTAAGCCGCGAAGGTCTCCGTAAAGACGCGTTCCTGCCAACCGCAACCACAGAATGTGGGGTATTAGACTTAAATAATAGTCAATGCCAGCGGTTGCAGCAAGCTTCTCCATGACGCCCGAGGTGAGTCCGGAATTCGTCACCCTCTGTCAGGCGCAATTGGAACTGCTGGGACGTGCGTTTCGGCTTTCCCGCTGCACCCTCTACTTGCGGCAGCCTGGTGAGGAATGGTCTTTTACACCGGTGGCCACCTATCCCCAAACCCAGGCGGCTTTGCCCGACAGCCCCCAGTTGACCCCTGACCGGCCAGAACAGTTAGTCTTGCCCTTGATCCAGGGGGAGATATTGTTGGGTTTACTGGTCCTGCTGCGGCCTGGTATGACCTGGGACCCCTGGGAACAGGAACAGTTCCAGCGGGCCGTACAAATGCTGGTGCTGGCCTGGCGGTTGGACCAACAACGGCAGATGTGGCAACACCGCAGTCAAAGGCTGGCCCAAACCCAGGCGCATACCCAAGAATTACTGGCGACGGTTTTGCATCAATTGCGCAGTCCCCTCAGCGCCCTCAAAACTTTTGCCAAGCTCCTGCGCAAACGCCTGACCGGCGAGCGAGACCGGGAGGTTGTGGCTGGAATTCTAGCCCAGACGGAACGGATTGAGGAGTTACTGCTGCGGTTGGAACCCCCGGCATCGACACCCCTGTTGCCTGGACAGGACACACCCCTTTTGCTGCCTGGCTTGACACTAGAGCCGGTGGCAGTGGCGGCTGTGCTGGCTCCTTTATTGACAGCAGCTACCTGTGCTGCCCAAGAACGCGGGCTAACGTTTGTGACTGAGCCAATCCCCGCTGATTTGACGGTCCGCGCCGATGCCCAGGCCCTGCGGGAGGTGGTGAGCAATTTACTGGACAACAGCCTCAAATACACACCCGCCGGTGGTCGGATTGAAGTGGGCGCCCAAGCCCGGGGAGATGAAGTTGTGATCTGGGTGGCGGATAATGGACCGGGCATCCCGCCTGAGGAACAGGAGAGAGTGTTTGAACGGCATTACCGGGGGAAACAAACGGCAACGACGACACCGGGCGATGGCTTGGGGTTAGCGGTGGTGAAAGAACTGGTCACCCAAATGGGAGGACGCGTGGTTTTAATTAGCCCCCCGGGAACCCGCATGGAAATCTGGCTGCCTATCGCCGGTCAAAGTTAAATTTGCGGGGTCGCTGTGGCCGCTCTGCCTCCGCTCCCGGACGCATAGGCCGGTCAGAACGGGATTTCTGCCGCTCCAAACGCTCTGGGCGCTGGGCCTGTTCTGCTTCAGCCGCTTTGCGGGCTTCCCGAGCTTGAGCAATTTTATCAAGCACTTCCTGCGGCACTTTTTCCAGCAACAACGCCGGTAGCGCGTACTGGTCATCGCCCCAGGCTTTGCGGCAACTAAGGGTAGCCATGGGCTGGCCGTTGGACTTGATGTAAAGCGACTTAACCGTAAAAATGAACTTGGCTCCCTTTTCATTGCGGAACCAGACGGGGTCGCCTTCGTGGATTCCCAATTGGTCAAGCGAGAGCGGCTTTTTCGGCATGAGTACTCCCAAATGGTCAAGCCAAAACGCAGAGGGCGCTTTACTGTACAGCATTTTAACCGACTTGTCGGCCTTTGCATGGGAGAAAAGCCATGACGGCAGCCACCGACCACTTGATTGATGCGTTGTTAACCGAATCCCGACAGGCTGGCGCGGAAGCGGTACAAATTCATATCGAGCAGCACACGGCTCAACCGGTGCATTTTGAGGCCAATCGGTTGAAATCCCTGGAGCGGAGCGAATCCCAAACCCTGGCGCTGTGGGTCTGGCGGGAGGGACGACCAGGCGTCGCTGTAGCGGCAGGAGCCGTGCCACCGGCAGTTTTGGTCGAAAAGGCCCTAGCCGTTTCAGCGCTCCAACCGCCCCAACCGGCCTACCTGCAACCCGGTAGCGTTCGTCAGTTTCAGGACTGGCAGCCACCTATTGCTCCCGATGACTTGATTCCCTGGGGCGAAGCAGTGATAGCTAGTGTGCGCCAGGCATTTCCCGAGGTGTTGTGCAGCGGTGGCCTAAGTTGGCAGCAATCCGTAACCCGCCTGGTCAATTCCCAGGGGCTGGATTACACCTATCACGCCAGCGCCTTGGAGGTAGGTATGGCCTGTGAATGGGTGCGCGGCGACGATTTTTTGGCCGTCGGAGAACAGATGCGCCTAGCAACGCTCACCGACCCACAACCTCTAGTGGACCGCCTCTGTCAGGCTCTGACCTGGGCGCAAGGCAACGTCCCACTACCACCGGGGAATTGGCCGGTGCTGCTCACGAGCAAAGCCGCAGATTTGCTTTGGGAACCGGTGCAGGCCGCGCTCAACGGTCGGCAGGTCTTGGAGGGAGCCTCCCCTTGGGCGGGTAAACGGGGGCAGCGGGTCGTCCATCCCAGCCTCACCTGCCGTCAAGAACCCCATGTACCGCTGCACGGTTGTCCTTTTGACGATGAGGGGCTGTTGACCCAACCACTGACCTTGATTGACCAGGGAGTAGTCACCTGTTTCTACACCGACCAGTACACGGCGGCTCAATGGGGAGAGACCAGCACCGGCAATGGCTTTCGCCCGGGGTTGACCCGCGCGCCCTTTCCCACGTTGGTGAATTGGTGGGTGCAACCAGGAACCTTGACGGACCAAGAACTGTTGCACCAACTGGACACGGGTTTGGTGGTGGACCAAGTGCTGGGCGGCGGCGCCGATATTTCTGGGGATTTTTCTGTCAATGTGGATTTGGGCTACTGGGTGCAAGGGGGCGTGGTGCAGGGCCGAGTTAAAGACATCATGATCGCTGGCAATGTGTACGATATTCTCCAGGCAAACCTCCTGCTGGGGGCGAATGCTCAATGGCAGGACGATACCTTTACTCCACCTCTGCTGGTCGAACGCATCACCATCACTGGCCCGTCTTAAGCCATGACCTTGAACTTACGGATTACACCTGCCGCCCTAGGCGCGCTACAGCAATGGCAACTGCGCACCGGTCAATTGCAAACTCGCTTACGGCTGGGCGTCACGCCTGGCGGCTGTGCTGGTTATGCCTACACATTGGCGTTGGAACCGCTGGAGGCCCCCGCTCTAGAAACAGAAATTTGGGGGGAAGTGGCCGGGATGACGGTGGTGATACAACGGGCGCATCAGCCGCTGCTGGCGGGTCTCACGCTGGACTACACGGAGGACTTGGTGGGGGGCAGTTTTCGCTTCCAGAATCCCCAGGCCCAGCGCACCTGCAACTGTGGTCATTCCTTCAGCGTGACGACCGAATCACCATAAGCGAGAAATAGGAGAGGCACAAATCGGGATAAGCCCGCAAATCCGCATAGATTCTCTGCTGCGGCCAGCCTACCCACTCCACCACGTAACTCGTTGCGAGTAAATCCTGCGCCTGCAACCACTGCCAAATGTCGCGGTAGTAACGGGCCATTTTCAACAAAACGACCACCTCGGCGCCAGCGCACGCCTCGGCTAACTGGTTCAGGTGATACAGTGCTGGTAAAACCAAGAGCCGTTCTTGCTGTTGTACTAACGGCATTCCCACTGCCGCTGCGGCTGCACAGGGAGAACACACCCCCGGGATCCAGCGCCGAGGAATGTCCGAGGGTAAATAGCGGGTCAACATCCCAAAGGTGCTGTAAAAACTACTGTCGCCCTCGCAGACAAAGGCCACATCCAATCCCTGTTGCAGGGGAACCACCAGTTGCGCAATGGCCTGTTGCCAACACTGTTCTGTTAACTGGGCATCCAAGCGAAAGGCCAGTTCCAACCGCAGGATTTGGGTCGTTGGCGGCAACCAGGGCTGGATGATTTGCGCAGCAAGGCTGGTGTCCGATTGGGAACCCTGGGGCACAGCTACGACCGGTACCCGTTGCAGGATTTTCCAGGCTTGAATGGTTATTTGCTCAGGGTCGCCGGGGCCGCAACCCACACCGTACAACGTTCCCGGCATTTACCCGGCCCATCCCCACCACACCAGCCAGGTAAGGAGCAACCCCAGCGCTACCGGCACAAACCGATTGCTCTGAACGACTGGGCCAGGCGGCGCCATGTCTTCTACCGGCAAAGGTTTGGTCTTCTTGGGCGCTCCCACTCGCCAAGTGACCACTGATTCCTCCGTCAACAGGGGGATTTGATTTAACCATTCTGACCGCCGACGTAACCGGGGCGCTTCCAAAATGTAGAGAACTCGCTGACTCTGCTGGCGAACTTTCGGGTCCGGGTGGGTCGTCAATTCCCGGCACAACTCCCGCGCCAATCCCCACTCCTGCAAGGCTTCGTAGGCCATTGCCAACCAGAGTTTCACCTGGGGGTCATGGGGCCGCACAACCAACGCCTGTTGCAACGCCGCCACCGCTTCTCGATAACGGCCGGCCTCCATTGCCCGCAAGCCCTGCCGGTAGGCGTCAGTCATGTCCTAGAACCCGTTCCGCCCCCAGACCACCAGGGCAATCGAAAACGTAAAACTTACCATCAAGGCCACCCAAGCCAGGGAGATGATATCCATCGCGTTCGCCCCACTCGATTGTCACCCAGTTTACCAAAACGAATACCGTAGCTGTGAGAAGCCGCCAAACTCCCCACCGCCACGGTATTCCCGTCAGACCTAGAACAACCCCAACGTCAGGGACTTATCCAAGGGCAGCGTCGCCCCAATCCCCAGCCAAATCGTCACCAGCGTCCCCACCAAAAACACCGTGGTCGCCAGCGGTCGCCGGAAGGGGTTTTGGAACTTGTTGACGTTCTCGATAAAAGGCACCAGCGCCAGACCCACCGGCACCGACGCCATCGCCAGCACCCCTAGCAGCTTGTTGGGCAGGATGCGCAGCAACTGGAACGTGGGATAGAAATACCACTCCGGCAGGATTTCCAAGGGTGTGGCAAAGGGGTCACCCGGCTCACCGATCATGCTGGGGTCGAGCACCGCCAAGCCGACAATGCAGGCAAACGTCCCCATGATCACGATGGGGAAGATGTACAGCAAGTCGTTCGGCCAGGCCGGTTCCCCGTAGGAACTATGACCCAGACCCTTGGCCAGTTTCATGCGCAGTTTGGGGTCGGATAAATCCGGTTTTTTGATATTGGACATAGGACTCTCCTTGCAGATGGGATTAGCCTAACACAGCGTCAGCTTATAGGGGGCCAGAAATGCCCTGTTTGCGAATCATTAAAAAGTGCATCAGCATGAACACCACCGTCAACCAGGGCAGGACAAAGGTGTGGGCGCTGTAGAAGCGGGTCAAGGTTCCCTGGCCCACCGCCACGCCCCCGCGCAGCAGCTCCACCAGCATCGGACCGACCACCGGAATCGCCTCCGGCACACCCGTCACAATCTTGGCCGCCCAGTAGCCCACCTGGTCCCAGGGCAGGGAGTAGCCGGTGACCCCAAACGACACAGTCAGCACCGCCAGCACCACGCCCGTAACCCAGGTCAACTCCCGGGGTTTTTTGAAGCCGCCGGTCAGGTACACGCGAAATACGTGCAGGATCATCATCAGCACCATCATGCTGGCCGACCAGCGGTGAATCGAGCGGATCAACCAGCCGAAATTCACCTCGGTCATGATATAGGCCACTGAGTTAAACGCCTCCGCCACCGTGGGCCGGTAGTAAAAGGTCATGGCGAACCCCGTGGCGAACTGGATTAAAAAGCAAGTCAATGTAATGCCACCCAAGCAGTAAAAGATATTGACATGGGGGGGTACATACTTGCTGGCAACATCGTCAGAAATCGCCGTCAAGTCCAAGCGTTCGTCGAACCACTTGAACAACGGAGAGTCGGTTACTTGTTTGGTAAACATAAGTGCAGTATCTCAAACAGTGGGTGCGGGTCAATACCCCGTTTGTTTACATCCTTTAATGTACCGCAAATCCCTGGCGTCTGGTATCCAACCCCATCCCGGGCGAAACTGGGTTAAGATAGGTCGGATAGGACATTGGGGGCGCGGATTGCATGTCTGTTGTGGCGGCGATTGGGGTTTTAGCCCTGCTGGTTCTGGTGCATGAGCTGGGGCATTTCCTAGTAGCGCGGCTCCTGGGGATACGGGTGAGCCAGTTTTCCCTAGGGTTTGGCCCGGCCCTGTGGTCCTACCAGGGCAAGGAGGTGCAATACGCAGTGCGGGCAATTCCCCTAGGGGGATACGTGGGATTTCCCGATGACGACCCCAATAGTCCGATCTCTAGTCAGGACCCCAACCTGTTGCGCAACCGCCCGATTCAGGACCGCGCCTGGGTGATGAGCGCTGGTGTCCTGGCCAATCTGGTGTTCGCCTACATTATCTTGACGACCCAGGTGCTGACCGCTGGCCTACCCCAACTGGTCTATCAACCGGGCGTGCGGGTGCCCCAGATTGCGGTGGAAATGAGTCCGGTCGCCCAACGCGCCGGCTTGAAAGCGGGCGATGTCATCGTGGCGGTGGACGGAACCCCTCTCCCAACCGGCAAAGCCGCTGTGGACCACGTGGTGCAGACGATTCAATCCCGTCCTAATCAACCCGTTCGGCTGGAGCTTCAGCGCCAGGAAACTCGCTTGACGGTGACGGTGGTTCCCGAATTGGCGCCCAGCGGTCGTGGCCGGATTGGTGTGCAGTTGCAAGAAAATGTTCAGGTACAGATACGCCATGCGCGCCATCTGTGGGACGGCATTGGGTTGGGAGCGCAGGAGTTTTACCGATTGCTAAGCAGTACGTTGCGCGGCTATTGGGAACTACTGCAGCATTTCCAACAAACCGCCGACCAGGTTGCCGGACCCGTGGCCATTGTGGCCATGGGAGCGGGGTTGGCGCAATCAGGCTGGGAGAACCTACTGCAGTTTTCCGCATTGATTAGTATCAATCTGGCGGTCATCAACATCTTGCCCTTGCCAGCGTTGGATGGGGGTCAATTACTTCTACTGGGAATTGAAGCCCTGCGCGGTCGTCCCTTGCCTCCCAAGCTGCAGGAAAGCGTTGTGCAAACAGGGCTGCTACTCCTGCTGGGGTTGGGCGTTTTTCTGATCATCCGCGATACGGTGCGCCTAGTCGGCTCCTAACCAAAGAGAAATCCCCGCAGCCAATGCCAGAAGTCCCGCAGCTTGCACTCCCAGAAATACAGCGTTTCATCCAACCAGCGCAGCAGTTGCTCGAGCCAGTGGGGTTCGTAACTTTCCACGACGGAGGGAACTTCCAGGGTGGGTTCAGGCAAGACAGGTGAGGGGGCAATGATGGGTAAGGGTCGGGCGGGCGTCGCACCAGGCAAAGATTCCGGTTTCGGAGCAGCGCCCAGCAAGGGAAAACGCCGGAGTTTTTGCCAGAGTTTTTGTAGCCATTGCCGCCAGGAGGGTTTGGGTGGCGATGCAGTGGTCAGGGTACTGGTGGCTAGCGCCGGTGGCGCCGGCGGTCGAAACCACAACCAGCGCAACCACTGCCAGAGTTGATGCCAGCCTTGGCCTAGCCGGTGTTGTATCCCCAATAACCACGTCAATAACCAGCTACGGTAAACCATGACTTCGGCCTATGGGGGATAAACCATCCTTTTATTATGACACCCTATGCCCCTGGCCTGCTGTAACCTTGTTAACCCCGCTAGCCCTTGAGACCAGCAGTGGCGATCCCCTGTAGCAGCGCCCGTTGCCCCCACAAAAAGAGCACGACAATCGGGAGTGTCGCCAGAACAATAGCCGCCATCAAAACTGCCCAGTCGCTGGTGAATTGCTCCTGCAAACTGGCCAATGCCAATTGCACCGTGCGCAGTTCAGGACGAGTGGTAAACACCAGCGGTTTGAATAAGTCATTCCATTCTCCGATAAAGGCCAGCAATCCCACCGTGACCAGGGCTGGGCGCGACAAGGGCAAGATAATTTCCCATAAAATTTGCCAGGGTTTGGCCCCATCAATCATTGCCTGGGCTTCGAGTTCCACCGGAATCGTGAGAAAGTATTGGCGCAGTAAAAAAATACTAAATCCACTGGCGCTACTGGGTAGAATTAAGGCCCATATCGTGTTGAGTAACCCCGCCGTTTTCAGGATGAGAAAAACCGGGATCACCAGCACCGGCAACGGTACTACAATACTGGCAATTACCAACGCCAAAACCAGGTTTTTCCCAGTGAACTGGTAGCGAGCCAGCGCATACCCGGCCAGCACTGAAGTCAATCCTTGAGTGATGACCACGCCGACCGCTACAACCGCTGAAACGATAAAAGCCGGTAAAAGCTGGGCTTGTTGCCAGGCAGAGACGTAATTTTGCCAGTGCCACCCAGGACGCAATGACGTTTGTACCACCACCCATCCCGGCCAGAGCACCACGATTGCCCCCAGTCCCAACACCAGCGTGCTGAGCCACAAAAGCAGTCGGGATGGAGCCAGTTGAGTTGGACTGACCCAGGGAGTGTTCATTTCACCTGCGAAATCTCAACCCGATAAAAATTCCATACTCCTTTATCCTGGGACAACTGAAATACATACCAACCGGGTTTGGTGACTTGACTTGCAAAAAGCTGGTGCTGACCTTTGCCTGGTTTAACCAGTCGCTCTTGCGCATCCCCATCGGCTGCAAACTTGATAAATTTCAGGTTCATTTCTTGGTAAGCGTCAATGTAGAAATCAAAGACATACCATCCCGGCGACAGGGCATTCAAAAAGACTTGGAGCTGAGCGGCGTTGCCGGCAAGGGTGGCGCTGTTCTCATAGGGAGCGACGTATTCAGGTAG
The DNA here is from genome assembly GCA_025056115.1 of Gloeomargarita sp. SKYG116. Classification (GTDB taxonomy): domain Bacteria; phylum Cyanobacteriota; class Cyanobacteriia; order Gloeomargaritales; family Gloeomargaritaceae; genus Gloeomargarita. The sequence goes on along the minus strand of JANWVM010000027.1, from coordinate 10,311 downwards.
AAAAAAACCGAGAAAAGCCTTGTCGGGAATGACGGAATTGGCAACCGTTAAACTAATCGGCGAACTCAAATCCAGGCTTTGCAGGGTTTGTGGGGGAACCTTGGGCTTGAGCAACTCCCTGACCAAGTTCAACTTCACCGGCATCGCCAAGGGCACAAAGGGGGTTTGATTTTGCCGACGGACTGCCCGTTCTATGCCTATGGGCCGCAACTGGAAGGGTACCAGCTCATTGGCAGGGTCAAGCTCGCTAGCACGGTTAAAACTGGCCATCGCATGGTCGGGCGCTCCCGGTGGCTTTCCTGCCAGTATAGAGCCAAAAAGCCGGTTTTTCGCCTGTGCTAGACTGGACGTGATGTCTTTGTCAAACACAAGAGCCATGGGCCAAAAGCGGCGGTTGCTGGGGCTACGGGCAGAACAGTTTCGTCACCCGCTCGACCGGGAAGCCACTCAGGCGTTGCAGCGAATTCCCGGCCTGGACATGCTAATGCGACTGACCCTGGGGACGGCGGCTCAAGAATGGTTCTATCTGGAAAACATGGCCAGCGCTGTGCAGGTGGGGGTTCGTCAATTGCCCTGGCTGTATGAATTGCTGCAGGAAGCCTGTCGTATTTTAGACATTGATGTACCGCAGTTGTATGTACGCCAGCACCCCCAACCCAATGCCTATACCCTAGCGGTCAAGGGCCAGAAACCGTTTATCGTGCTGCACACGAGTCTAGTGGAACTGTTGACGCCGGCGGAGATTCAGGCGGTGATGGCCCATGAACTGGGACATTTGAAGTGTGAGCATGGGGTGTACTTGACGCTGGCGAATTTGCTGGTGCTGGCGGCGGGACAGATTCCCAATTGGGGATTATGGCTGGCCCAGGGGCTGCAAGCGTCGTTATTACAATGGCTGCGCTGCGCCGAGTTGAGTTGTGACCGGGCGGCGTTGCTGGTGGCTCAGGATGTACAGGTAGTGGTGAATGTGTTGATGAAGCTGGCCGGTGGTTCCCCGAGTCTGGCCGGGCAATTGAACGGTGAAGCATTCTTGGCACAGGCGCGGGCCTATGACCAGCAGGGGTGGAATTGGCTGAAGCTCACCCGGTCGTTGCCCTTGACCCATCCCGTACCAGTGTTGCGAGCGCAAGAGATTGACCGCTGGAGTCAAAGTCCCGAGTACCGGCAATTGCTGGCGGCTGGTCATGAAGCAGAGTAAAAGCTAGTTCGGTTGCGGTTATCGTCAGTGGGTGGGCTAGGGAGATGTTGACGGTCGAAAGCCAGTTGGAACGGTTACGGCAGTGGGCAGCGGGCGCTACGGAAGGCGTTTTGTCGCTGTATGCCGATGTCAACCCCGCTAAACCGGAAAATGCCAATGGTGCCTGGTTCAAACGCATTGACCAAACCTTGAAGCATCTGCCGGAGATTCGGGACCGTCATGGAAAACGGGACCAGCCATTGTACGACCAGGTGTATGCCCTGTTGGAGGCTGAACGGCCCCACGCTCGTACCCTTGCCCTTTTTGCCTATCGGGATGGGCATGGCCATCTCCATACGGAACGGTTAGATTTGCAGGTGGAGTTGCCGGTGGTGGATTTGCGCCAGGGACGGGTGGAAGCACGTTACGGTGCGCCCTACCTCACCCCCTTGTGGTTGGCGGTGGATGAGTACGAACGCACGGGAATTTTGTTGCTGGAGGGAGCGCGCTGGCGATTTTTTGAGGTGTTTTTAGATGAAATTCGGGAGGACGAGGAGTTACTGACAGGTATTAGCCGCGACGAATGGCAACAACTCCAGGCGTTCAGCGAGCGAATTACGGCAACCTGGCGGGCGCGTTCAGCAACCCCAGGCGGGCGCTGCGATAAACTTTCGCTCCAGGAACGCACGGCGGCGCGGGTGGATGCCTGGTTGCATGCGTTCTATCACCGGCTGGCGCATCTGCTGGAACAAACCGTCGAACGGTTGCGGATTGGGCGGTTGGTGTTGATTGGGGAGCACTGGCAAACGGGACATTTTGAAAGCTATCTGAGCCGGCGGTTGCAGCAACAGGTGGTAAGCCGCTTGCCGCTGTGGCCGGAGGCGCATCGGGAAGCCATTGGTCAAATCTGGCGGCGCGTGGAACCGGTCCTCTTCGAAGTGGAGCGGCAACAGGAACTGGCGCTGTTGAACCAAGTGCAGGAACAGCCCGGTTTGTGGGGCATTGACCCGGTGTTGGATGCGCTCCAACTGGGACGGGTACGGCGCTGGATTTTGCCCTGGTCGTTGGATATTACGGTCTGGCGCTGTCCCGAAGACGGGTTTGTGGCGGCAATGCCGGAGATTGCCCAGGTGGTGTGTGCACAGCCGGAAGCAGTCGCTTTGCGGGAGCACGTCCTAGAGTTGGCAGCGAGCTACGGGGCCGAACTGGAATTTGTGCGGGGCGCGGCGGCGGAGCGTTTACTCAAAGAGATGGGCGGGATGGCGGCCCTGCTGCGCTGGTAAAGCTGCGGCTGGCAGGTGAAAAAAATTAGGCTAAACTTAAATAAATGTAAAAAATTGCAGGACTGGGGCAGGGGTCGTGGGCCAGCAGTTGGGTGTTCTATTGCTGAATTTAGGGGGGCCGGAAAAATTAGAGGATGTACGGCCGTTTCTTTACAACCTGTTTGCGGACCCGGAAATCATCCGGTTGCCGTTTCCCTGGTTGCAAAAGCCGCTGGCCTGGTTGATTGCCGCCATGCGTCACCGGCGCTCTTGTGAAAACTATCGCCGGATTGGTGGCGGGTCGCCCTTGCGCCGGATTACCGAACAGCAGGCTCAGGCTCTAGAGCAGCAATTACACCAGATGGGTTGCCCGGCGCGCGTCTATGTGGGGATGCGTTACTGGCACCCGTTTACGGAAGAGGCGTTGGCGGCCATGGAACAGGATGGGATTAAAAAACTGGTGATTTTACCCCTGTATCCCCACTACTCCATCAGCACCAGCGGGTCGAGCCTGCGGTTGTTGGAACGGCTGCGCCAGGCGGGTACTTATTTATCTCAGATTGAACACACGGTGATTCCCTACTGGTACCAGCGCCGGGGTTACATTGAAGCGATGGTTGATTTGATTCGTCAAACGCTTGATGCCTTACCGGCGCCTGAGCACGTCCATTTACTGTTTAGCGCCCACGGCGTCCCCCGCAGTTATGTGGACCAGGAGGGCGACCCCTACCAAACGCAGATTGAAAAATCGGTGGAACTCATCGTGCAGGCGCTCAACCGTCCCAATGACTACACGCTGGCCTACCAAAGTCGCGTGGGACCCGTAGAATGGCTCAAACCTTACACAGAGGATGTGATTCCAGCGTTGGCGGCTCAAGGGGTGCGGGATTTGCTGGTGATTCCCATCAGTTTTGTGTCGGAGCACATTGAAACGTTACAGGAAATTGACCAGGAATACCGGGAGTTGGCCCACCACAGCGGGATTATCAACTTCCACCGGGTGCCGGCGCTCAATACCCATCCCCGGTTTATTCAGGATTTGGCCGAAGCGGTGATAGAAGCCATTGCAGCGCCGCCGGTGTTGCTCAACCAGGTCATTAACGTCCAAAAACCGGTGAAGATTTACCCCCAGGAGCGCTGGGAATGGGGCCTGACGCCGACGGCGGAGGTCTGGAATGGGCGCTTGGCGATGCTTGGTTTTTTAGCTTTGCTGGTCGAGTGGATTACGGGATGGGGACCGCTGCATCTGGTGGGTTTGATGCGGTGATTTAAGATGGGAGTAGTACAGAGGCTAGCCCCATGAGCAGTCCGATTACGCTGGAAACCATTGCTGAAAACGTTGCCCAAAACACGCGGCAAATTGAAATCCTAGCCCAACAGGTGGGAACGTTAGCCCATCAGTTGGAACAGACCAACCAGCGGGTAGAGACACTCGCCCAGCAGGTAGAACAGACCAACCAACGGGTGGAATCACTCGCCCACCAACTGGAGCAGACCAACCAACGGGTAGAGACACTCGCCCAGCAGGTAGAACAGACCAACCAGCAGGTAGAAACTATCGCCCGTGACCTATCCGAACTGCGGGTGGAAGTGACGAAGTTCAATGACCGCATGGAAACCTATCAAAAGGCCAATGACCGGCTGGTGAATCTGGCGCTGTCCATCATCACGGGTGGTACGGTGGCTTTGATTGTGGGCATGATTCTATTGATCATTCGCGCGGTCTAGCGTTGATGTTGGTCGGTTGGCTCTAGGTAACGATGACCTGTGCTTCTCTGTGTCAATACCTAGCGCAACTCCCCCTGGTGCAAACGTGGGCGCAGTCCCTGTCTTCTGAACAGCCCTTGGTGCTGGCCGGTTTACCCCGCTTGGGAAAGGTGTTGTTGGTCAGCGCTTTGGCCCGCCTTGTCTGTCAACCGTTACTGGTCATCACAGCCAATTTAGAGGAAGCAGCCCAGTGGACGGCTTTGGCAGAACAGATGGGGGAGTTGCGGGTGGACAGCTATCCCACAACGGAAGCCTCGCCCTACGAACCCTTTGACCCCGACCCAGAAACGCTGTGGTCTCAATGGCAAATCCTGCACGACCTTCTTACGGGTCATCCGCCAGACGTACTGGTCACGACGGACCGGGCCTTACAACCCCATCTGCCGCCGCCGTCGGTCTTGGCTACAACTGGTCTAACGCTAGACAGAACCCATTGCCCCTCTATCGACGACTTGAGTGAAAAATTTATAGCTCTCGGCTATGAGCGGGTGGAGCAGGTAGAGGCGGAAGGCCAGTGGAGCCGGCGAGGTGACATTCTGGATGTATTTCCCGTGACCCAGGCGTGGCCCGTCCGTTTGGAATGGTGGGGAGACACTTTGGAAACACTCCAGGAATTTGACCTCCAGACCCAACGCCCCTTGTCGCCAATTGACCAAGTTTGGGTCGCGCCAGTGGACTATCAAGCGTTGGTAGCGCCGCGGCTGTTGGATATGCCGGCTCACCCAACCGGTTACCGACAGTTTCTGGGGCGAGCTTTTGAGCAAGTGGATTCGCTGCTGGCTTATCTCCCCCAAGAAATATTGGTTGTCGTGGATGAACCCCTGCAGTGTCAACAGCATCATCAGCGCTGGTGGGAACACGCTCAGGAGCAATGGCAACAGCAATCAGGTACGCCAGCCCTGCATGTGCGGTGGGAGACCCTACAGGTGCAACTAGCGACCTATCCCCAAATCCACTGCTACGAATGGAGCATTGGCACAGGAATTGACCTGAGTTCGCGACCAATTCCTCGGCATCCCCACCAGTTTGGGCCTTTAGCCGCATTCATCCAGCAACAGCGAAACCACTGTCGCACCTGGATTCTCTCTGCCCAACCTGCCCGCTGTGCCGCCGTTTTACAAGAACACGACTGTCCAGTCCAAGTCGTACCCAACGCCCAAGACCTTCACACCATTGAACGGCTGGGACGGGAACGGACGCCTGTGGCCTTGAAATACAGTGGGCTGGCCGAATTACAAGGCGTGTGGCTACCCCAGTTGGGATTGTTGGTGGTTACCGACCGCGAATTGTTTGGGCAACACCGGGTTGGCGCCCCAACAGTACAGCCACGGCGGCAATCGCGTGGGTTAGCCTTGGACCCCAACCGGCTGCAACCAGGGGATTATGTGATTCACCGGCATCACGGGTGTGGGCAATTCCTGGGTCTAGAGCGGCTTGAAGTGGGCAGTCAAACCCGGGAATATCTGGTGTTGCAATATGCAGATGGGCAGTTGCGAGTCGCTGTCGATCAAGTCGGTGTCCTGTCGCCTTACCGGGGTGGGAGTGGGCAAAAACCGGAATTGCATCGCCTCGCTAGCCAAACCTGGCAAAAAACTCGGGAAAAAGTCCGCAAGAGTTTGAAAAAATTAGCCGTTAATTTGCTAGAACTTTATGCTCAGCGAGCGCAACAAACCCGACCACCCTATCCTCCCGACACCCCCTGGCAACAGGAACTCGAAGATTCCTTCCCTTATCCCCTCACGCCCGACCAGGCCAAGGCCATTCAAGCCGTGAAGGCCGATTTAGAATCACCCCGGCCCATGGATCGCCTGATTTGTGGGGATGTGGGATTTGGCAAGACCGAAGTAGCCATCCGGGCAATTTTCAAAGTGCTAATGGCCGGAAAACAAGTAGCGTTTTTAGCCCCCACCACCATCTTGGCTCAACAGCATTACCACACCCTCAAAGAGCGCTTTGCCCCTTACCCCATTCATATTGCCCTGCTCAACCGGTTCCGTAGTCCTCAGGAAAAAAAGCAAATTATTACCAAGCTCAAAACCGGTGAAATTGACTGTGTGATTGGCACCCACCAACTCCTCAGTTCGGAAGTGCAATTCCGGGATTTGGGGTTACTGGTAGTGGACGAAGAACAACGGTTTGGGGTCAACCACAAGGAAAAGATCAAAGCCATGAAAACGTCGGTGGACGTGTTAACGCTAACTGCCACACCAATTCCCCGCACCTTATCTATGGCTTTATCAGGGTTACGAGAAATGAGCCTGATTACCACGCCGCCGCCATCCCGCCGCCCGATTAAAACCCGTTTAGTGCCCTACCAGCCGGAGACAATTCGCGCTGCCATTGCCCAGGAACTCGACCGGGGAGGGCAAGTGTTTTACGTCGTACCGCGCATTGAGGGAATTGCCACCACCGTCGCCCAGCTCAATCACATGTTCCCCAACGCCAGGATTCTGGTCGCGCACGGGCAGCTTCCCCCAGACGAGCTGGAAGTGACCATGCTGGCGTTTAGCAACGGCGAGGCGGACATCCTGGTCTGCACCACCATTGTGGAATCAGGGCTGGATATCCCACGGGTGAACACCATCATCATTGAGGACGCCCATCGGTTTGGGTTGGCGCAACTGTATCAATTGCGGGGCCGTGTGGGACGTACTGGTGTTCAGGCCTACGCCTGGCTGACGTTTCCAGGAGATGAACGGCTCACCGACGAAGCCAAGGCTCGCTTGCAGGCCATTCAAGAATTTACCCATCTGGGTTCTGGCTATCAACTGGCGTTACGGGACCTAGACATTCGGGGGGCAGGGGATTTATTAGGGCCAGAGCAGTCAGGACAAATTGCTGCCGTCGGTTTTGATCTGTACTTAGAAATGTTGCAGGAAGCGATTGAGGAAGTGCGCGGGCGGCAGATTCCCACAGTTGATGACACACAAATTGATTTGAATTTAACCGCATTTATCCCTGCCAGTTACATGCCCAACTTGGAGTTGAAATTAAAAGCCTACCGCGACCTGGCAACAGCAGAAACCCAGGCGCAAATTGACCAAATTATCAGTGAATGGTGTCGTTTATACGGAGATTTACCGCCGCCAGTGCAACAGTTGGTATTGGTGATGCGAGTGAAATTACTGGCAAAGAAAATGGGCATCCGGCGTATTCGCAGCGAGTCCCCCCATGTTATTTTGGAAACGCCCATGGCAGAGCCAGCCTGGCAAGAACTTTTACAAGGGTTATCGCCCAAATTGCACTCCCGCTTCGTCTATAGTCCAGGGAAAATCACGGTGCGGGGTTTAGCGACACTGCCAGCCGGACAACAGTTGGAACAATTACACCAGTGGTTTCAGCAGATGCACCAGCGACGGGTAGGGCAGTATAGCTAAGTTTTAGGTCGCAGGGTGCTGCTCTGTCCTTGGTTTTCTTATCATTTCTCCGAAATGTTACTGAACCAGCACATATGTCATAACCTTTTCTTAACCTCAGAATCAAACTCTCCTTTACCTTAATGCTGATGGGCATTGAAAAACAAGCAAAAATTTACCCGTTTCTTTGAAAAATAGCGGTTATCATGGCCAAGGGGCGCCCTGTTTTTGGGAGGTAGCAGGTCTGTGGCAGCAGGAGATGGATGAGTAAATGGTATTGGATCATCGGGATGTAGGTTTCCTGCTAGAACGGGTTGCCCAGGCGTTAGTCCTGACCGATGATTGGGGGCGCTGGTTATGGGTGAATCAGGCCACGGTTGAGTTGCTAGGGCGTTCGCGGCAAAGCTTAGTGGGGCGCAAGGGTTCTGAGATTATCACAGATTGGCCGTCCCAGGCACGCGCCATGTCTGTTCAAACCGTTTACCGTCGTCCTCATGGCCCGCAGCGTACCTTGTGGATTGAACGGTTACCTCTGTGGTTGGAGCACCCCTATCAACTTTTTGCCATCTACGTGTTGCCTCCGGCACCTGCTTACACAACACTCAGTCGGACTGAAGGGATATACTACCGTAGCCTATTTGACTTATTGCCCATAGGAATTACTATTGCCGATGCAGCAGGTAAAATTGTTGATGCCAACCCAGCTTCAGAATTAATTTTGGGTGTAAAACTGCCATCCTTGTTGCAGCATAATTTGATGGAATTAGATTCATTGATTACTCTACCATTAGAAGAACAGGCTTGTTTTAAGGCATGGAAAAACCGTCAATTTGTCGCTAATAAAATTACCCCCCTTGTCCAACCCAATGGTTCCCAGCGCTGGCTCTCGGTAAGTGCCGCTCCCCTACCCAACGGCGGTGTGATTACGACATACATTGACATCACCGAGCAGGAAAAAGCCAAAATTGCACTGCATCAAAGCCAGGCAAAATTCCAGCGCATTGCTGATATGTTCCCAGGGGTCATCTACACGGTTATCGAAGATGAAAACGGCCCGCAAGCCTACGAATATCTCAACCCTGGATTTGAACGAATCTATGGGTTAAAGATCGAACAAGTCTATCAAAATCCTGCGCTTGTTTACGCACAAATTCATCCTGATGATCGGGCTAGTTATCAACAAGCTATACGGGCAGCGATTGCTGAGAACAAGCTATTTCAACATGAATGGCGAATTCTAACTCCTGATGGTCAAGAGAAATGGTTACAGGGTTGCTCCCAACTAGAACGACTCGACAACGGACAAATTTGTTGGCATGGGATTGCTCTCGACATTACCGACTGTAAAATAGCAGGATTGGCTCTCCAGCGCCAGATGGCCAAGGAACGGAGTTTGCGCCGGGTTATGCACGCCATACGCTCCAGCTTGGATTTAGAAGAAATCTTCACCATTGCTGCGACCACCATCAGTCAAGAATTCCAGCTAGAGGTTCATATCGTGGAATATCGAGCACAGGAACAGTGTTGGCGGTTTAGGGTCGCCTGTGCAAAAAATGGAGAAATTTTTTCACCAGCGATTACCGAGATTCCAGATGCAGGAAATCCCTTCAGCCAAGAACTAAAAGCTTGTCGAGTCGTCCAAGTAGATGACACAAAAACCATTCCTGATCCAATCAACCAAGGGATTAGAGAGTATTTTCCTGGAGCGTGGTTACTTGTACCCATTGTGGTCGATTCTCAAGTCTGGGGAAGTTTATCCCTAATGCGACTGGGAGAGGATGCACGTCCCTGGAATCCCGATGAAATATCTCTTGCACAACAGTTGAGCCAGCATCTGGGACTAGCGATTGAACAAGCGCAAATGCATATTCAACTCCAGGCTTCTCAACAGGAATTGAAATGGATTCTGGAAAATAGCCCAGTTGTGACTGTAAAGCTACGCTTATTTCCCAACTACGAAGCGGTTTGTGATTACATCTCCCCCCAGAGTGAACGTCTATTTGGTTACCGGCCTGAAGAGCTTATTGCTGATATTACTATCTTGATTCGGCACATCCCACCGGAAGATTTCCGTAATATAATTCTAAAAGCCTGTGACCAAATCTATCAAGGTCAAACTTATATTGGTCCTATTTGTTATCGCTATCAGCATCCCAATGGCTCTCTGCGCTGGATTCAAGAGAGTAAGTATGTTCAACCAAAAGGTTCTGAACCTTACTGGTCTGTAGTTTTCACAGCCACCGATGTCACTGATTTATACTCGGCCCGTGCTCAGATTGAAGAATTAGCCAAACTCAACCGGATGAAGGATGATTTTGTGAGTACCGTTTCCCACGAATTGCGCACCCCCTTAAGCAATATCCGCATGGCAACCCGCATGATTGAACTGGCGCTCAGGCATCGTGGTTTGCTTGATGAGAACCCTGATAACCCCCTGGTGAAATATCTAGAAATTCTTAAGCAACAAACCCAGCAGGAAGTGAACCTAATTAACGATTTATTAGACTTGGCGCGGTTACAATCTAATAGCTATCGTCTTACACTTGTGCCGGTAAATTTGACTACGTTTCTATCCCCTTTGGTAGCGCCTTTTCGGGAGCGGGCTGCTCAAAATCAACAGACGTTACAGTTAGAATTGGCTGATGATTTGGCGCCTGTTTTGGCCCACATTCCCTATTTAGAGCGGATTGTCAACGAACTCCTAAGCAACGCCTGCAAATACACGCCTGCTGGAGAAACCATCACCTTG
>JANWVM010000026.1 GCA_025056115.1 Gloeomargarita sp. SKYG116 | reverse complement strand
TCACCCGGATTTGCACCACTGCCTGGGGACGGGTTTGCCCGACTAACGTGAAGCCGCGAGTGCGAATTTCATCGCCGTCCTGGTGACTAATGAATCGCGGTTGCAAAGGAATGACAGATGGATTGCTCGGTCCCGGCAACGGCGCTGGGTTAATCGGGGGCACCGGCGTTGTCGTCGCTGTGGCAATGAACTCGACTGGCTGAGGGGCTGCCGCATGCACCACCTGCCCATCCCGTTGTAACCGGGCCACCACCACGCCATTGCGAAACACATCCCCCGGCTGCACGGTTTTCGTAGCCACATACACGCCTGGCGACACTTCCTGAGTGCTCAAGGCTTCCGGCGCCCGTCCTTCGCGAATCAGCCAGATGGTTGCCTGGGAACGAGGCGTGCCGTTAATCGTGGCTAAAAATGTACTTCCCGGCCCCAAGGGTTGGCTATCGGCATTGTGACTGACTGCCCTGATTTGCACCTGCGCCTGGGGTTGTTGCACCCGGAACGACCATTGCACGGTACGCGGTATCCCATCCATGCCTGCATAGGTTACCCGCACTGTGTTGCGCCCTGGCGGTAGAGGGCTGGGAGGCCGGTAACTGAAAAACATGCGCGTAATGGTACTTTGGGCGGTCACGTCCCGGTCATTCACAAAAATCCGTACCGAATTGGGATTCACTGGCCCGCCGCTAAACACACCGGAAATGGATGTATCGGGGGGCACCTGCCGACTGTCCGGCTCAGGATTGGGGTCGGTCACCTGCTGCGCGACAACTGCCGGCACAAAAACTGCTGGCGCTAGGATTCCACCCATCAACCCTAAACTCACTAACCCGGTCACAATAACCCGCTGCATCCGCTTCATCGTCTGGCTCCTGTGGCTTGATTGTAGTCCATCCTCTCCCGATGCAATTGCTCCACGCTGGGTTCCCTTGCCTCACTTCTTGACAAATATTTTCAACAAGTGCTATGTTAATTCTCGAGTTCTCCTCTCTCAGATGGATACACAGGTCAGCCGGGGCGGTCTGCTCTGGCTCTTTTTATCTTCGGAGGCAGGCTTTACCGGTTCAAGTGTTGCATAAAAGTTGCAAAAAGCTAAACTCGCGCTAGGGAGACAACTGGCACTGACAGCAACTCTAGTCCTTGGGTAAAGATGTCATCTATGGGTCGCATCTGGCCGTCGGTGGTCATGAACTCGTGGTCGGGAGTAGCGCGGATTATGGTACCGTCATCAAGTTCGTATTCATAGACTATGTGTTCACCCCGGTCATGCCACTGGGCAATGGGTTGGGTATAAAGTTCGCCCTGGTCATTGACACTGTACACGGTACATGCCAAGCGGTGTTCCACGATGTAGCCGATAGGCAAAGGGCCGTATTCCACTGTCAATACCTCAGTTTCATAGGTGAGGCAGTATTCCGCAAACAGGACCATTTGTTCAAACAGTTCCACAGCAATTTCTTTGGGAATACCATTTTTGGCTGCCCCTTCCAAGAAAACCTGTCGTTGCTTTTCCATTTCTTCGGGTTTCTTTTTGCCCATGGCCCGCCGCAGCAAATCCGCTTGACCCAAGGAATAACCGGCCATGTCCTGGGCAATTTTCATGATCTGTTCCTGGTAAATAATCAACCCATAGGTCTCCCGTAGAATTGGTTCGAGCATGGGGTGGGCGTATTCAATTTTCTCACGGCCATGTTTACGGTCAATAAATTTGGGGATTAAACCAGCATCTAAAGGACCCGGACGATAGAGGGCCAAAATGGACGAAATATCTTCAATGCTCGAGGGCTTCAAGTCTCGCACAATTTGCCGCATTCCTGCTGATTCCAGTTGGAAAATTCCCTCAACCTCTCCTCTTTCTAATAGCGCATAGGTCTTGGGGTCATCCAAAGGCAAATGGTCTAGGTCAATGCGAGTGTGATGGTTTTTTTCAATGAGTTCTACTGCCTGGCGAATTAGGGTCAAGTTGCGCAACCCTAGAAAGTCCATTTTGAGCAACCCCAGGGACTCAATATCTTCCATGGGGTATTGCGTGATGATAGTACCATCATTATTACGTTGCAAAGGCACTAACTCATCGAGAGGTTGCGGCGCAATCACGACACCGGCAGCATGAACTCCAAATGTCTTGTTAACTCCTTCAATCCGCATGGCTAAATCTAACCAATGGCGGACTTTTTCTTCTTGTTCATAGCGAGCTTTGAATTCGGGTGAAGGGGTATCCTCGCCAATCATTTCCCGCAGGGGGGTTGGTTTGCCGCGAAATACAGGAATTTGCTTGGCCATTTGGTCGGCTTCACGGTGACTAATTCCTTCAAGCACGCGGGCGACATCTTTCAGAACAGCTTTAGAGGTCATGCGGTTAAAAGTAATGATCTGGGCGACCCGGTCGTTGCCATAGTGCTGGGTGACGTATTCAATCAGGCGGTCGCGATTATCAATGCAAAAGTCAGTGTCAATATCGGGCATGGATTTGCGCTCCGGGTTCAAAAAGCGCTCAAACAGCAGGCCATGATGCACCGGGTCAATGTTGGTAATTTTCAGGGCATAGGCCACTAGGGAACCGGCTGCTGACCCCCGGCCTGGCCCAACTGGAATGCCATGGTCTCGGGCATATTTAATGTAATCCCACACCACCAAAAAATAACCGGAAAAGCCTCGTTGTTGGATGATTTTTAATTCATAAACCAACCGGTCTTTATACTCGGCTGGAATCTGATCTCGTTTGACACCCAACCGCTCCGACAAACCTTGCCAAGCCAATTGTTCAAGATAGGTATCTACCGTATGCCCAACCGGCACAGTATATTCTGGTAGGCGGGGTTCTCCCAAGATGTGATAAGGTTCGATTTTTTGGGCAATTTCCAGGGTGGTTTTGAGGGCAGTTTGGATGATGTCATCGTCCAGGTGATCCCGAAATAGTTGCGCCATTTCTTGGGCAGACTTCAGGTATTCCGTACCGCTGTAGCGCAGGCGCTTGGTATCGGTAATCAATTTGCCAGTCTGAATACACAACAGGGCATCATGGGCTTCTACATCGTAACAGGAAATGTAGTGGGAGTCATTGGTGGCAATGTATTTAATTCCTAGCTCTTGAGCGATGCGGATAATTTCCACATTGACAATCCGGTCTTCTGGATAGCCGTGGTCTTGGATTTCCAGATAAAAATCATCCCCAAACGTTTGCTGGTACCAGGCTGCAATTTGCCGCGCTTCTTGAGACTGACCTTGGAGGATTTTTTGAGGGATTTCACCGCCTAAGCAAGCACTGGTAACAATCAAGCCCTCGCGGTAGGTGCGCAGCAATTCTTTATTGATGCAGGGGCGGGAAAAAATGCCTTTGCCCTGGATGCCTTGCAGGTGGGAAATCGTCGTTAATTTAACCAGATTTTTGTAACCCTGGGTGTTTTTGGCCAGAACGACAAGGTGATAACGGGGGCTGCGTTCCTGTTTGGTGATGTCCCCATTGATAATGTACATTTCGTTGCCAACGATGGGTTTAATGCCCCGTTCTCGACATTGTTTGATCAGTTCGATAGCGCCGTACATTACCCCGTGGTCAGTGACGGCAATGGCAGGCATGTTCAGGGCGACGGCCTGTTCAACCAACTGGGGAATTTGACTAGCGCCGTCGAGCAGGCTGTACTCAGTGTGGACGTGCAGGGGCACAAAGGACATAGGAAACAGTTCGTAACGATACCAGATGGCATTGTATAGCGAGGCGGGCGATGCGGAGGGTTTGGAAAGTTAGTACGAAGCTAGACCTGGTAACCCGCCGCCGTATAACCACTTGCCCAAACGACGGAGGGGCGTGCCCTGCTTCTAGTGCTGTATCATCTCTGGGTTCTTGGCAATTCCCGACCAGTTGGAATAACCCTTGTGCTAGGCAGGGATATAAATACATAATAAGTACATAGAGAAGCCAGCCGGACGAATTCTGAAAATTTTCTGCATTTTCAGGGTGGGTAGGTCGTTGCTCGTGCCACATTGAAGTATCTAACCGATGAACTGTTGGTTTGCCGTTGAGGTCAGGGATGATGCGGGTGGCAGTTCTCAAAGAGCGCGAGGCAGGGGAAACGCGGGTAGCGCTGGTGCCGGAGACTGTTAGACGGTTGGTGCAACAGGGGTTAGCGGTAGCGATTGAACCAGGGGCCGGGGTTGCTGCTTATTTTCCCGATGAGGCTTATGTAGCTGCGGGAGCAGAGGTATTCCCTGACCGGGAAGCGTTGCTGGCTGAGGCGGATGTGGTCTTGAAGGTGGCGCCTCCCCAGGACAGCGAAGTGCGTTTGCTGCGACCGGGAACCGTGCTGGTCTGTTTTGTGGACCCCTTAGGACGACCGCTGCTGGTGAAGGATTTAGCTAAGCAAGGGGTGACCACCTTCAGTGTAGAGATGATTCCTCGCATCTCCCGTGCTCAGAGTATGGATGCGTTGTCATCCCAGGCGTCGGTGGCTGGTTACAGGGCGGTGGTGCTGGCGGCAACCCACTTGCCTAAGTTCTTTCCGATGTTGACCACGGCAGCCGGAACCATACCGCCAGCGAGGGTGTTTATCATTGGCGCTGGGGTCGCTGGTTTGCAGGCGATTGCCACAGCCCGGCGCTTGGGAGCCGTCGTGGAGGCGTTTGATATTCGTCCCCAGGTGAAGGAGGAGGTACAAAGTCTGGGGGCTAAGTTTGTAGAGGTGGCTCTCGAGGAAGCGGTAGAGGGCGGCGGCGGTTATGCTCGGGACGTTTCTGAGGCCAGCAAGGAAAAATCGCGCCAGCTCATCAGCGACCATGTCGCCCGGGCGGATGTGGTGATTACAACGGCGCAAGTGCCGGGGAAACGGGCGCCCTTGTTGGTGACGGAGGCCATGGTAGCCCAGATGCAACCTGGCAGTGTGATTGTTGACTTGGCGGCGCCGCAGGGGGGGAATTGCGCCCTCACCGAACCTGGCCGGCAGGTGGTTAAACATGGCGTGCTGATTATGGGACCGACCAATCTCCCGGCGACAATGCCAGTGCATGCCAGCCAGATGTACAGCAAAAATCTGTTCAGCCTGTTGAGTTTATTCATCCGCGACCGGCAGGTGCATCTGGACTTCAACGATGAGATTATCCAAGCGGCCTGCATTACCCACGCGGGTGAGATTCGCTCACAACGGGTGAAGGACGCTCTAGCTCAGGAACTAGTGGTGTGAGGGCAAGGACAACCGTTGCGACTGTGCCACAGTAAACTGGCCGTGAACAGAGGCAGCCAAGGCATAGGTACACCCACTTGGTCCAAGCCCTCGGCTGTCCAGTGATTGCAGGTGAATAGGAGGGAATAGGTCGCCTCGGCTTGGAAAAACTGACCCGTTGGTTGATAGCCGCGCCCCAGGGAGATCACTCGTCCCTGACTGTCCCGCCGGAAGGAGCTGTGAATGTACTGCACCAGTCGTTGGTACTGCTCCGGTTGTAGGCCAATACACTGGGCTTGGGAGGGCGGATGGGATACAGGATTCACGTAAACAATAGCCGGATTAGCCCACAGTAACGCCCGCAACCCGTCCGGCCAGCGCTGCCACAGGGGGCCAGGTGCATCCATATAAAACTTCTGCTCGCCAAACCCAAAGCTGAGATAGGTTGGTTCAGAGGGGAGGGGTAAGACCTGACTCCAGTCAAAATGAGTGTTCCGGCGGGGTAGAATCAAGTCGCTGTGAATCACGCCCCCCACCAGATAGACCGCAATCGGGCAAGCAACATCCCGAGAGACAGGCCAGCGCCGTGGCACTAACGACCCCAACCCCAATCCCAGCAAGGCTGCTAGTCCCCCCACCCCCGCCCACCGTCGCATGACTCTGCCAATTCCAATCGCAGGGGCAAGCAATCGTGGCGCAATAAATCCTCCCAAGTTTCTCGTCTGACCAATAACTCCGCATCGCCGTCACGCACCACTACTGCTGCTGGCCGGGGCATGCGGTTGTAGTTGGAGGCCATGCTGGCGTTGTACGCGCCGGTTGCCAGCACCACCAGTACATCCCCCGGTTGGGTCAAGGGCATGGAGATGTCCCGAATCAGAATATCGCCCGACTCACAGTGCTTGCCAGCCACCGTCACTGTTTCCGCAATGGGGTCGAGGCACCGGTTGGCCACTAGCGCTTGATAACGAGCTTGGTACGTAATGGGACGAGGATTATCCGACATGCCGCCATCCACACTGATATAGGTCCGCCCGCCAGGAATTTCCTTGCGCCCTCCCAGCGTGTAGGCGGTGACACCGGCTGGTCCTACAATCGAACGCCCGGGTTCACTGATCAACAGCGGCAACGGCACCCCCCGCGCTTGACAATGTTGGGTTACACCCTCGCTAACTACTCGCACCCAATCGGCAATGGCTGGCGGTTGGTCGGTCTCCACGTAGCGAATCCCCAGGCCGCCGCCCACATTCACTGCCTGCAACGGCAAACCCGCCTGCAACCCCTGGGCGTAGTAATCCACTAGTACCTCGGTCAAGTCCCGATGGGGGTCCAGGGCAAAAATCTGGGAACCGATGTGGGCATGCAGGCCGATACACTCCAGATAGGATTGCCCTAGCAACCAGTCCACCAGCGCTGGCCATTGACTCGGATCAAATCCAAATTTGCTGTCCAGATGCCCTGTGCGAATGTACTCGTGGGTATGACACTCAATTCCCGGCGTCAGGCGGATCAAGATCGGCACACGGCGCCCCCGTTCTTGGGCAAGTTGCGCCAGGGTTTTGAGTTCATGCCAATTGTCCACAACTATCCGGCAGCCGTAGTCCAGAGCCAGTGTGAGTTCCGCCTGCGACTTGTTATTGCCGTGGAGATACACCCGCTCCGGGGGAACGCCCAACCGGATGGCTGTTGTCAATTCCCCCCCAGAGACCACATCCAGCCCCAACCCCTCACTGACCACCATCGCCAAGATGCCCAGGCAACACCAGGCTTTGGCGGCATAGATTGGCTGACTTGGCCCTGGGTAGAAACGCTTAAACCCCTCGCGATAGTAACGACAAGCCGTGCGCAGGGTGACTTCATCTACGATGTAGAGCGGCGAACCCCATTGGGCCACCAATTCCACCACGTCACAGCCGCCAATGACCAGGTGCCCCCGTTCATTAACGCAGGCGGTGAGGGGGAGAAGTTGCTGGTTAGGTGCCAATGGCTGCATGGGGGCTACTCCTATGGGTCAGCTTTTCTAGTGTAACCCCCAATTAAGCCCTAGGCGTGCGATTTGGGCTGCCCGTTGCCCCGAGGCTGGATCAACCCATACCCGCCATGATTTCGCTCATAAACAACGTTGATTTCCCCTGTCTCGGCATTGCGAAACACGTAGAAATCATGGTCAATCAATTCCAACTGCTCCAGCGCCTCCTCTACCGTCATGGGTGGCATGGCAAAGTATTTACGGCGCACCACTTCCTTGGGCAGCTCTGGCGACCGTTCTAGGCTCGGGGCGACCCATTCTCCCGACGGCACTGGCACCGGTGTCTGATGCAGTTTCGCTTGTTTTTTCTCCTTAAATTTGCGGACTTTGCGGCTCAACTTGTCAGCCACTAAATCAATGCTGGCATACAGATTTTCACTACGCTCCTCCGCCCGCAAAACATGGCCTTTGGCATAGACCGTCACTTCTGCCACGTGCGTATCGTGAATACGGGGATTGCGGGCGACCGACAGATGAGCATCCACTTCTGTAATCCAGCCGTTAAAGTGATCGAGCGCCTTGTGCAGCTTATTTTCCACATACTCACGAATGGGGTCAGTAATGGCAATGTTCTTGCCGTGAATCACAATCTTCATAGGCATAAACCCCACAATCATTTAGTGTTGTCTCCTATTTCTACGCTATCACCGGCCCACCCGTCCCCTGGCAGTCTTTAACTTCTTGTAATCTCTTGTTAACCTTGCCCAAACGTTGTCGTTAAATGTAACTCTAGCCAAGCCACTTTCAAGGCGTTTCTATCAATTGCCAATGATTCTATCAATTGCCAATGAACGGTTGCAGGGGGGCGTCCGCGCCACTGGTTCTTCCATCGCTGCATTTCACCCAGCAATCCTCTACTGGCTGGAACCCAAATTCACTAGCCAAGTTGGCGTAGATGGTATGGTCATCAAGGTTCCTGGACAAACCTGGCACAGCCCAATCGTTGGCCAACGGAATCAGTACTTGTTGATCCGCTGGTCCAGTCGAATAAACTCCCGGTTGACCTCTTGCCAGAGCAGGTGGTTGTGGGGGTCTAAACGTAATGCCTTTTTTAGGCAAGCCCGCGCTTTGTCCCACTGGCCCTGGTCGATTAGAGTACGGCCCCAGCGTTGGTAAGTCTGAGCTTGCCAGGTGGGAATGTCTGGGTCCTGGGGAAAGCGTTGCCGCAGCGTTTCCAGTAAAGCAACAGCCCGCGCAAACCGCTCCTGTTCCAGGAATGTCCGCCACTGGACTTGGAACTTGTGTTTGAGATGGCGTTCCTCTGGCGTCAGGGGCGGACCTGGCTCAGGCGCCGGTCGGCGACGCACCTCAACCCGCAGGTGAACCTCCGGTGGGGGAACTGTTTGGTTTTCCGTCAAGTGGTCGAGTAAGTAACGGTACGCCTGTTGCAGCGCGATAAACTGGGCATGGCTGCGGGGGTCGTTGGGGTGTAAATCCGGGTGACATTGCCGGGCCAACCGCCGATAAGCCGTTTTCACTTCTGCTAACGACGCACCGACCGCTAGACCCAGACAGCGATAACTCTGCACCAATTGAGGGTCCGTCATAGTGGTCAGGGCGCCTTCCCCTCAATCACCTTATCCACAATCCCGTAAGCCAAGGCCTCATGGGCTGACATATAAAAATCCCGTTTCTGGTCTTGCTGGACTTTCTCCAGGGGTTGACCCGTGTGATAGGCCAGAAGTTGGTTCAATTGGTGGTCAATGCGTAGAACTTCCCGCGCTTCAATCTCAATATCTGAAGCTTGTCCCCGCGCGCCGCTTGACACCTGGTGAATCATGATGCGGGAGTGGGGTAACGCCAACCGTTTCCCCTTGGTACCGGCTGCCAACAAAAACGCTCCCATCGAGGCCGCCAGCCCCACGCAAATGGTCACCACGTCGGATTTGACGTGTTGCATCGTGTCGTAAATAGCCAATCCCGCGTGGACAGACCCCCCCGGTGAATTGATGTACAGATAAATATCCTTGGTCTGGTCTTCCGAATCCAAATACAACATTACTGCCACAATCTGATTGGCAATTTCGTCGTCTATTTCTTGCCCCAAAAAAATAATGCGTTCCCGGTAGAGGCGGTTATAAATATCAATCCATTGGGTGTAGGGTTCGCCAGGGAGACGATAGGGAACCTTGGGAATACCTAGCGGCATAACCAGCGCTCCTCGACGCAACAATAAATAGTCTAGGACTTACCAGATGATAGGGCTTGGGCCATCGCCGGCGGTATTTTCCGGGTCGGCTCCAAAATCCGGTCAATCAAACCGTATTCCTTGGCCTGCTGGGGCGTCAGGTAAAACGTCCGGCTCATGTCTTTAGCAATTTTTTCGCGCGGTTGCCCCGTGTTGGCGGCCAGAATGTCCAGCATGACTTCCCGGTTGTGCAAGACTTCTCGCGCCTGGATTTGAATATCGGAAGCCTGCCCCCGGGTGTAACTCCGGCTCTGGCGCAAAATAATCGAGGCGTTGGGTAAGCTGGCCCGGTGCCCCTTGGTTCCCGCTGACAGCAACACAGCGGCCATCCCCATCGCCACGCCAATACAGATGGTATGTACCGGCGGCTTGATGTAGGCCATCGTATCGCAAATGGCAAACCCTTCCGTTTCCCAGGCGACTGGCTCCCCATCGAACCGCGACGTGCCGGTGGAATTGATGTAGAAGTAGATGGGTTTTTCCGGGTCTTCGTACTGCAGGTACAGCAACTGGGCAATGATCAACTCCGTGACCTGCTGGACGATGGGCATTCCCAAGTAAATAATTCGTTCCTTCAGCAGTAGGGAAGGTAAATCAGGCGGTGGCGTGCGGTAGTAGTAATCGCCGTAGTACGGTGACTGAACCATGGTGCATCCTCGCGGGTCTCTACTAGTTTAGCCTTTGAAACGCCAGTTCCGCCGCCCGGCACAAGCTACAAACGCCCCAACGGTCGAGTTCCACCAGGGGTGCCGGTGTGTGACAGCGGGGACAGATGGGGGGACGCCGGTAAACAGGAGTCGGAGCGCAGGGGGACGCAGGTGTGCGGGTGCCGCCGCGAAATATCCGACCAGCAGGGGGTTGACCATCCGGCGTCAGCAAGGGGCGAAAGCGAATGTCTTGCAAGGGTTGCGGCAGATGGGCGTTCAAACGCTGGAGCAATCGCTGTCGTTCAAACGCCAGGTTCTGCGCCCACACGGGAGAACGGGTTGCCACATACAGTATCCCTCGCTGGATGTAAATGGGTTCCGTCTGGCGTTGGACAGTCGGTCCCACCACCTCAGCCCACAGACGGAGCAACTCCTGCCACTGCCGACACCGTTCCCAGGTGGGACTGTTGTCCAGATGTTGCAGAATACCGCTGAGGGATGCCCAACCCATTGCCCTACCAGGTGGCTATAGCCAATTCTTTCATTGTCCTCTATCATAAAAGAGTACTGCTGTAAGTCTGGGTCAAGGGTTCTTCTGGGTTTCTCAAGACGGCTAGAAGAGATTTTCCGCAACCGACTGCACGGTCATTGACCATTTCCATTGAGGCGTAGCCATGACAATTTACGTAGGTAATTTGAGTTATCGGGTCACCAAGGAGGACCTGGAAGAAGTTTTTGCCGAGTACGGCGATGTTAAGAGCGTTGTTCTGCCGATGGACCGGGAAACCGGTCGGATGCGGGGGTTTGCCTTTGTCGAGATGCAGGCCGACGAACAGGAAGACAAGGCTATCACTGAGCTTGACGGCGCAGAATGGATGGGGCGGCAGTTGCGGGTCAATAAAGCCCGTCCCAAGGAAAACCGGCGGGGCTTCCAACGCTCGCGGGTTTAAGACCAATTCCGAGGGTGCATTTGTGGCGAAACGCCGAAATCCTAAGAAAGAGAAAGCGCTGCGGAATCGGGCCTACGCCCGCAGATTTAGCCGCAAAGTGAATTCCCATCGCCGGGGACGCCTCATGCGGGAGCCTGCACCGGAGACGGAACCTCAGACGTAACCCATGCCCTATCGGTGTCAGGCAACCCTGAACCTGTATGAATCCCCTACCAGTGACCGTTTGGCGACGCAGGCTCGGGCTGGTCGTTGGTTGTACCCGGGGCAGAAGCAGGGGGAACGGTTGCTGGTCACGCTGGCCGAGGATGATTACGCTGGCTGGGTAGAGGTGGCGGATTGGGCAAGGCAGGTAGTGGTCACTGACGAGACGTACGACCCGCCGCAACTCAACCGCGCCGCTATTATTCCGCGTCTGCCTCTGGTCATCAACTTTGCCATTCAGGCGATGGGGCAACCCCATGTCTATCGCTGGGGCGGAACAGTGGGGCCAGATTACGACTGCTCCGGTCTGGTGCAGGCTGCCTTTGCCGAGGCAGGAATTTGGTTGCCGCGGGATGCCTACCAGCAGGAAGCGTTTGTCATGCCGATTGCTGCCGAAGCCCTGGCGCCAGGGGATTTGGTCTTTTTCGGTACGCCCGAACGCGCAACCCATGTAGGTATTTATCTGGGTCAGCAACAGTACATTCACTGCTCAGGCAAAGACCAGGGTCGTAATGGGATTGGCGTTGATTCCCTGGGACCAGACCGTGGCCCGATTGGTGAGACCTACTGGCGGCAATGGCGAGGCGCTGGTCGGGTGGTCGCCTCTTACCAACCCCAGGCCTACCGCCGGGCAAGCTGCTGAGCTACTGACGACTGCAAAAAGGGTGTGGTGTTCACTGCTTGATTGGCCACAGCCAGCAACGGATTGGCCAGCAGTCCCGCCACTGCTGTTACCGCCACACACGTCACAAGCACCGCTCGCAACTCCGGCAAGCCTGGCCGGTCCCAGGTGATCGCTGGATAGTTCTGCACCGCCAAGGACATTTCCTGGGGTTCCTTCACAACGGCCATCCGCACCACCCGGATGTAGTAGTAAATGGAAATCACACTCGTCACCAGTCCCACCAGCACCAGCGTGTAGGCCCCCGCTTGCCAACCGGCCCAGAAAATGTAGAGCTTACCGAAAAAGCCCGCTAACGGCGGAATCCCACCCAGTGACAACAAACACAAACTCAAACCCAGCGTCAACAACGGGTCTTTTTGGTAAAGACCAGCGTACTCATTAATCTCATCGGTGCCGGCCCGGAGGCTGAACAGAATTACACAAGCAAAGGCCCCCAAGTTAGTGAAGAGATAGATAAAGGTGTAAAACAGGATGCTAGCGTAGCCCTCTGGCGTCCCAATTGCCAAGCCAATCATCAAAAACCCGGCCTGCCCAATCGAGGAATAAGCCAGCAGTCGTTTCAAGCTGGTTTGGGTGAGGGCGACCACATTCCCCAGCACCATACTCAAGATTGCCAGCGCCTCAAACACGAACCGCCACTGAGGAGTCGCCTCTGGAAAAGCCGTCACCAGTAACCGAATCGCTAGCGCAAAACCAGCCGCCTTCGACCCCACCGACAAAAAGGCCACCACTGGCGTCGGCGAACCTTCATACACATCCGGCGTCCACTGGTGAAACGGTACCGCCGACAGCTTAAACGCAATCCCGGCAATCACAAATACCAGGGCTACCAATACCCCCAGCGACTGCCCCAAATCCTGACGCACCAGCGTCTGTGCAATCGCACCCAAGCGGGTCTCTCCCCCTGACAGCCCATACAGTAGTGATAGCCCATACAGGAAAATCGCTGAACTTGTCGCCCCAATCAGCAAATATTTCAAAGCCGCCTCATTGGAGCGCACATCCCGCTTCATGTAACCTGCCAGCAGGTAGGACGCCAGCCCCAGGGTTTCCAGTGAAACAAACACCATCACCATTTCATCTGACCCAGCCAGGAACATCCCTCCGACCGTGGCTACCAGCAGAATGGTGATGTACTCCCCTAACGCACTGCCCACCTCATTGACGTAACGGATGGCAATCAATACCCCAATCGCTCCTGACAGAGCTATCATCCCGCGAAAGAGAATCCCCAGCCGGTCAGCTTGAAAACTGCCAGCGAACCCCTCGGTAACAGGTAACGACCACTGGGCCGCCAATGCCACCAGCGATGCCAGCAAACCCGCCACTGCCAAGTAGGGAGTCCAGCGCGTCGCCTGCCGCCCTGTGATGAGGTCAGCCAGCAACACCCCTGTCAACGTTAAAACCACAATCAATTCCGGCCAAATCGTCCCCGTATTCAGGTCTGCCAACGGAATCATTCCCACCACCTTCCTTTGGGCTGTTCTCTTTTAGGGTAATGGAATTTGCTGCTGCTGGCTAAGGTCCTTGCAAAATTGCGGTCTCGACATCCTGCCGGCTCATGGAGTATTTGAAATGCCGTACCACATCCCGCCCTGCTGCTGCGCCCCGGTACCGTACTTGCAGCTCCTCGATTTCTAAAGACAGTTCCGCCTGCCAACCGGCACCCTGCAACGACCAGCGGTTCAGTTCCTGCTCATCCTGCTGGGCGCCTAGAGTCCTCAACCAATCCTCAATTGCCGCCAGCGAATGGTTGTACAGAGGCGTATCGGGACTCGGCCAGGGACGCATAGACCTGGTACCCTTATCCTTCGCAAGCCTATTCTAGCCAAGATTATCTGGCCCAAAAGCGATTAAAATTGGGAATGCCGTTTTTCTCGAACGCTATGAAGTCAGTTGTTTTGCCCGCGCCGATCCACTACGAACTATTGATGCAACTCCTAGAACGGCACACCCTCAAGGCTCTCGATCAGCACCCCGGCCAGCGGCAACAACTCCATGACCTGCTTGCAACCCTGCGCAAGGCCAGCGTCCAACAGGAATGTCTTGAGGAAGAATGTCGCCGCGCCGGATTCACGATTGAGTACCGCTGGTCTATCCATCAAACCGAGTTACCTGCCCACCTGTCCTAAGCGTTTCGCCTATCAACTCCCAGCCCGTCATTGCCAGTGTGAATCGGTGCAGGAACTGGCGGAATAAGGCTAGGCTTCTCGCTAGAAGCAGGCTGAGCCTGGTGAAGGACTGGGCAATTTACAGAGATGTAAAAAAGATATTTCAAAGACATTTAGCCATGTCCGACTCTTAAGCGGATACCGCAACCTTTGATTTAAGAAATGGTTAAGAATGGATTAAAAAATGGCAAAAACGCAGGTTGCGGCTTGACAGTGTGTATTTTTTTGAAACAATAGAGAGGGACGTAAGCCCATAGGGTATAGCTCCTAATTTTGGGAGGGATGAGTTATATGAAAACAACGACGAAATTTTGGGCGTTAACGGCAGCTGCCACCCTGGCGGCAGGTCTGACTGGGGTCACTCAGGTCGTAGCGCAGACACGCGCAGTTATCAAGGCGGATGGCTCGAGTACGGTATTCCCCATCACTGAGGCGATGGCCGAAGAGTTCCAGAAGGCCAAGCGGGGTCAAGTGCAGGTGACGGTGGGCGTCTCTGGAACCGGTGGTGGCTTCAAGAAGTTCTGCAACGGTGAGACCGACATTTCCAACGCATCGCGGCCTATCTCCAAGCGGGAAATGGAAGCCTGCCGGGCCAAGAACATCTCCTATATTGAGCTGCCGGTGGCCTTTGACGCCTTAACGGTGGTGGTCAACCCTAAGAACAATTGGGTCAAGCAATTGACGGTACAGCAGTTGAAGACGATATGGGAGCCAGCAGCTCAGGGGAAAATCCGGAACTGGAATCAGGTTGACCCGAGCTTCCCCAACCGACCGCTGCGGCTGTTTGGGCCTGGCACGGACTCGGGGACGTTCGACTACTTCACGGAAGCCATCGTCGGCAAGGCCAAGCAAAGCCGGAGCGACTACACGGCCAGTGAAGATGACAACGTGCTGGTGCAAGGGGTTGCCACTGACGTGGGCGCGTTGGGCTACTTTGGGTTTGCCTACTATGAAGAAAATGCCAAGCGCCTGAGAGCGGTGCCCATCGTTAATTCCCAAGGGAAAGCGGTTATGCCGAGCCGGAAGACAGTGGAAGATGGCTCTTACAACCCCCTGTCGCGGCCTATCTTCATCTACGTGAACGCCGAATCTATCCGGCGGCCTGAGGTGCGGGAATTTGTGGAGTTCTACATGCGCAATGGGACTAAGCTGATTCCCAAGACGGGTTACATTCCCTTGCCCACCCGGGCCTATGCCGCTAACCTGGACACCATTCGGCGCAACCGCACGGGAACGGTATTCGGCGGTGAAAACCGTGTGGGTCTAACGATTGACGAGTTGATGAAGCTGGAACGGGTCAACTAGTTCTAGCCAAGGGAGGGGGGGCATGACTGGACACACAATGTCCCTCCTCCAGTATCCTCGTAACTAACTCCCTCAACCCAACTGGAGTGACATCTATGACGCTTGCCGATCAGGGGTTTGTTGGCTACGAACAACAGCATGCTCGGAGTCGCTGGGTCAATCGCATCATGCGAGGGGTGACTTGGGCGTTTGCTTCGTTTTCGATTGTGGTGACGGTAGGCATCACCCTGATTCTTTTCTTGGAAAGCATTTTGTTCTTTCGGAAGTTGGCGTTAGAGGGGCATTCGTGGACGCAGCTGTTTACTGAAACCGACTGGACACCCTTATTTGAACCACCCCGATTCGGCATTATCGCCATCATCATGGGCACGGTTATTACATCAGTGATTGCGATGATTGTGGCATTGCCGGTGGGGTTATTGAGTGCCATCTTTTTAAGTGAATATGCGCCGCCAGGGCTACGGGCTGTGTTGAAGCCGATGTTAGAGATTCTGGCGGGTGTGCCGACGGTAGTATATGGCTTTTTCGCGCTGTTGGTGATTGGGCCGGCTTTGCAAAAGATTATTCCCAATGGGGAGGAGGTGGTAGCCGGGTTGAACGCCACGAGCGCTGGGTTTGTAATGGGCATCATGATCATTCCTCTGGTAGCGTCCCTGAGCGAAGACGCTCTCTATGCTGTGCCGAATTTGCTACGTGAGGGAGCCTACAGTTTGGGGGCGACCAAGTTTGAAACCATTTTTAGCGTGGTCATTCCGTCAGCCTTATCGGGGATTGTTTCGGCGTTTATTCTGGCGGTATCGCGGGCAGTGGGAGAAACGATGATTGTGGCGTTGGCAGCAGGACAAAATCCAGCGCTCAATCTCAATCCGTTGCAGTCGGTGATGACAATCACAGCATTTATTGTGCAGGTAAGTTTAGGGGATACGCCGACGGGAACCCTGTCGTTTTACAGTATCTTTTTCGCCGGCTTCATCCTGTTTTTGATGACGCTGGTGCTCAATATTCTGGCGGACTGGTTTGTACGCAAGTATCGCATCGTTTACTAATGTTGAGGTGTGGCGATGACTGTTACCCTACCCCAGCTAGAAGGCAATTTCCGGTCTAATTATGAGGCGCGTAAGGCCTGGACAAACGTTTTTGCTGTCATTGCCTTCCTGGCCACGATTTTTGGGTTATTCTTCCTGGGCTTGTTACTCTATGACGTGTTTAGTCAGGGATTGCCCTATTTGAACTGGAAGTTTCTGACCACGTTTCCCTCGCGGGACCCGGCAGAAGCTGGTATCCTGTCAGCGCTGGTGGGTTCGATTTGGTTGATGTTTTTAATCCCCATCTTTGCGTTTCCGTTGGGAATTGGCGCGGCGATTTACATGGAGGAGTACGCCGACCGGGATATCTGGTACAACCGGATGCTGGAAATTAACACCTCCAACCTGGCAGGTGTGCCTTCCATCATCTACGGGTTGCTGGGGTTGGAATTGTACGTGCGGTTATTCGAGCCGATTACTAAGGGGCGGACGTTACTATCGGGGGCGTTAACGCTGGCGACGCTGGTGTTGCCGGTCGTTATTATTTCAACGCGAGAAGCTATCCGGGCCGTGCCACGGGAGATTCGGGAGGCTGCCTATGGCGTGGGCGCGACGATGTGGCAAACGATCTGGTATCACGTATTGCCGATGGCGTTTCCGGGGATTTTGACTGGGACCATTCTGGCGTTGGCGCGGGCGATTGGGGAAACAGCGCCGTTGATCACGCTGGGAGCTTTGACCTTTATTGCCTTTTTACCCCCGTGGCCAGTGACAACGGCGGTGAACGAGCAGGGGCAAGTGATTATTGAAAAGGTGTCATTGGGATTGGGTTCATTTATCGAGGCGCTGCAAACGCCCTTTACCGCCTTGCCCATTCAAATCTTTAACTGGGCCAGCCGGCCTCAGCAAGAGTTTCACAAGGTGGCTGCCGCCGGGATTATTGCGCTGCTGGGGTTGCTGGTGATCATGAACAGCGTCGCCATTGTGTTGCGGGCGCGATTCCAGCAGCGTCGCTAAACAGACGGAGAGGGCGGGATTCGAACCCGCGGAGACTTGCGTCTCGCTCGATTTCAAGTCGAGTGCAATCAACCACTCTGCCACCTCTCCTTGGGCTTTATTCTAACTGACGGGTGCAAATGCCAACCGTTCGGCATGGGCCCAGAACCGCTCTAGGTCATAAAAGGCTCGCTCACGGGGCAAGAAAATATGCACGATGACATCACCGTAGTCTTGCAACACCCAGCCTCCTTCCGGCGAGCCTTCCTGGTGCCGGGGGCGTTGATGCCACTGTTCTGCCACCCGCTCTTCAATGCCCCGCGCGATGGCTCGCACCTGGGTTGGCGATAAACCCGTGACCAGAACAAAGTAATCAGCTAGGTAGGAAATCTCAGCAACTCGCAGGAGTAGAATGTCTTGGCCTTTGCGTTCATCTGCCGCCCGGGCAATTGTTAAGGCCAGTTGGGTGGCAGGGTCTAGATATGGGCTGTGAGTCATCCCGTAGAGGGTACACGACTGTTTCTATCGTAACCGAGGGGGATAGAGACTGTGGTACTGTAAAGGACGAACTTAAGCATTTTTTGCCTTATGCCTGGGGCTTACTGGTGGGGGAATGCCGCCAAATCTTGGGTGATACAAGACCTCCTGGGGCGCTTGCCAGCAGATACTCCCTGTGTGGTGTTTGATTATGGTTGTGGAGATGGGGGATATTGGCCGCAAATTCTCCGGGACTATCCGCAAATCCAGTGGTGGGGATTTGAACCGAATCAGCGGCGGCGACAACAAGCCCAACAACAACTAGTTGGCTTGCCGGCGAAAATTATCGGTTGGTGCGAGTTAGAACAAATACAGCTCAATGCAGACTTTATTGTGAGTTTTAGCGTGCTGGAGCATGTTTATGACCGCCGCCAATATCTGTTGATGGCCAAAAAGCAGTTAGCTAGCCACGGTATTTTTTACCTGAACTATGACGACGGGCATTTTCGACCACTGCTTGATTTACATCAACCCTCGACCTGGTTACCAGCGTTCAAAGTAGCGTTGCATAATTGGTTGGCCCCACTCCTGGCTCGATGTGGTTACGTGGCTCCTTTTCAACAGCGGATTATCCAAGCCGAGATTGACCAACTGTTGTCGGAATTGGGTTGGCATATTCAAACTAGTTTCTACAGCAATCTGGAATGCCTGAAAAGTTTGATCAAAACATTGCCAGATGCCCAAAAAGACCGTTTTATGGAAGTTTGGTTAGACCTAGAAAAAACGCTAAACAGAGAATTTCGTCGCTCTGGCCCACCCTGTTACGGTGATGGCAGCAACTTATGGAGGGTCATGCCTTCACGCACGTTGATATTGACCCATTCCCCAGAGTCGTTGACCCCAGGGAATGAGCCACATCCGGTTACTGCAACGGCAAGTTGACCGGTTGGTTCACAGTCAGGACCAAATCACTGTTTGGTTCCAGCACGATCACTTCCCTGATCTGCCGCCGGTCTGCCGCGCCGCCGACCACAGAACCCAGGACGGCTCCGCCCAGGACTTCCGTTGCCGTTACGCGCCGGTCACCGGACAGACCCCCAATCGCTGCACCCAGACCGGCACCAATCCCAAAATCGCGCAAGGCTTTGCCAGGTTCCCGGCCCCAGTTCAAGCCAGCAGCCGCCCCAGCGACCGTGCCAGCCAGCACTTCGCCTGCTTCAATTCGCCGGTCGCCAGAAACACCAGCAATTAAGGCCGCCGCCGCCGTACCTACGAGTGCGCCGGGAAGGATGGGCCGCAAACTCCGCTCGCTCACTTCTCGCGTCCGCCGCACCGGCGCTGATGTGGCATCGAGGGGAATAGTTTGGCCGCGTACATTGACCTGCTGGGCTACAAACTGGGAGCCTTGACCAGCCGGTTGGAGCCGACCCGTAATTGTGCTCCCTGCAGGCAACACCACTCGACCGCGACTATCTCGCACATCTTGAGCGACGGTCAGCGTGAGGGGCAGGGTATCTTGGGGAGCAACAATCACCCGCTGATTCCCGAGGCGAGCGACGATTAGGGTTCCCTGGGGCAGAGTAGCAACTGTGGATTGCGCCAGAGTTGTGGGAGCGGCGTTGGCAATGTACTGACTAGGAATGCCTGCTATTTGCAAGCTCTGGCACAGGCTAGCTGCCACATCCGCCCGTGTCGCCAATTGGTTCGGGCGCAAAAGCGTGACGTCGGGGTAATTCACCACCAACTGCCGTTCACTCGCAGCGGCGACGCCTGGGCGGGCGTAATTAGGAATGGCATTGGCATCCCGATACAAGCGGTTCAGGGTCACGTCTGGAACGTCCGTCGGGCTGAGGTTCAACCCACTGCTGAGGGCTACCAGCATCTCCACCCGTGAGATGTTTCGCTCGGGTCGAAAGGTGCCGTCAGGATAGCCAGACATGAATCCCGCGCTAGCCGCCTGGTTGATCGCATCATAGGCCCAGAAACCCGGTGGTACATCCCGGAAACCAATCCCTGCCCGGCCAGAACCCGTCAGGAAGGCCCGGTTGACCATGGTGGCGAATTCCGCACGGGTAACAGGGTTATTGGGACGAAAGGAGCCGTCGGCATACCCACTGATAATGCCTCGATTGGCCAATTGCTGAATGCAGCTTTCTGCCCAAAAACTACGGGTATCGCTGAAAGCAAAACTGGGTGTTGCTAAAAGCAAAGTCAAGCCGCTTGCGCCGCAAAGACGCAGGATACGTAGAGTGTTCATGGCTGTTTCATAACTCACACGAACTGATAAAGCAGACAGGACAGGATCGGCTTGGGTTCCCTGCAACGTGCAAGAAACTTGCAGCATTGCTTGTTCGTCTTATGTACTTATGTGGGTTTGTGAAGAATAGAGACAGGGAGCGCCCCCTGCGACTGCTAATTGGCAATTGATAAAGGGACCTTAGTACATGTCCATTCTAATTTATCGGAAAGATGGCGGAAAACCCTTTACTCTGCGTCCTAGGGGATGACCAGCACAGATGACTTGGCGATGCGTCGCTAGGCAAGCTGAAATAGTCTAAACCGGTGCAAGACGACAATCCGTAACCCGAGGTGGGACTAACTTCAGGGGAGTTAACTAAACACGATGTTCTGGTCGTTCTAGGACAGTGCGAAGTTCCTGTAACTGGGTCAACCAAGCCACCAACGCTTGGTCACGCCAACGCCGGGGTTGCGCAGTAAAGATACGGGTCAATTGCTCAGCCGAACGACCTGTTCTTTGCTCCCAGATAGCTGCCAAATCCGTGATGTCTAACAATTCATCGCCCAAACCCAATTGTCTTTGGAGATGCTGTTGCTCAGCTTTCTGGATTGTTTCCACAACCCATCCAGACGCACCCGCTTTCATGAGTACGGCAGCCAGCGCGTTAATATACATGCGACTGTTATCAGGTTCAGTTACGCGCAGTGATTGGGCTGGCCCTAACCGGGCATTCAACCCCCATAGACCAGCGAGTCCAATCATTAGGGCTTGCATAAATATCACGCGCCAGGGGGTTCGTGCTAAATAACTGATCCAGTCACGCCGGCCTTTTTGTTGTCGTGTTTCAGCATCTTTGTAACCATGGATAAATTCATCTACATAAATGGGAAATCCAGGCTGGATGACCAATGATTCTAAGTAAGCAAAATTACCAGCTTCTGATTGGTAAGCATTGGCAGCTAGATAGGGGGTGATCACTTGAATATATTGGCCTTTGTCCAGCGAAACCTGTTGAATAATGCCCCCATGCTCGTCTCGTAGCAGGAACGAGTATGGCTCTGGTGGGTACTGAGCAAAGCGTCGCCGGGTTTGGATTTTGACTGCGCCGTAGGGCGTCCGATGCAGGGTTGTAAATGCGGCAGCCGTTACGGGTCTTTGTATGCCTAATTCAATCAGCACATGACCGGCTCTTATCCAATCGGCATCGCTAGAGCTGAGCCATCCTGGAGAAAGCTGACTATTCACCCGCACAAGGGTTATGGGAGTTTCCATTTTTTTTAAGCGGTCTGACGGTTTTTGCCAACGCTTAATCCGGTGACCTTGCTGTTGCATGAATTCGTACCAGGCGCTGTAGCCATCTGGCGCGCGACTATAAGTAGAGCCTCGTTGGCGAATATTACCTGCTGGCGCCAAAAACACCGTTAATCCAACGATGACTACCAGGGCAATCAGCCCAAGCCCCCACCACCGCCAGTTTCTGAACATTCCCTAAAAACTCTCCAAAGCACATCGGAGAAGGCGCTGGGCCAGTGAATAACCAATGCCTTCCCGCATCGGGTAATACCCGTCAAAATCAGGATGCCCCCATAAATTGGCTGTGCTGCGGGTCTGTAACCAAATGCGCTGTTGAACAATGTAACCGTATTTACCGTTGGAATAGACGCTCCACAGTTTGTTAATAATCTTCAAATCAATACAGGGTAACCGGTCAATATCAGCAGCGTCTAAAAATCCTCGTTCTTCAGCTTTTTGACCGGCAATTTTCAGTAATAAACGTTGGGTTTCTAAATCGGCAGCTTCCCAATCCTTTTGAGCTAAAAAGTCCTTCAAGCGTGCATAATTGACTCCTGACGCCTGCAACAACCAACTTTCACTCATGGCTAAGCAGTTTTGACAAGGGGTGGTGATGACTTCGAGTTGTCGTAATCGCTCTAGCAGGCTGTCCCGCCCCAGTTTCAAGTTTTCGTTTTCCTGGCGCAATAACTCATTGGTTCGCCGCAACAGGCTTAATTCTGCGTACAGGTCATCCAGTTCCATGTGTTGTGTGTTTTTTTTATCTATACTAACCCCTAGACCAATGGCTGTCAGGCTTCTCCCAACCCTTCGCTGATCAGCGATAAACCCACCACCAACCCGGTCATGGCGAGACCCGGAAACAGCGTTGTCCACCACACACCCGTTGGTAAACTGTCGAGCGCCTGGGCCAATTCGTGTCCCCATTCTGGCGTTTCCGGCGGTAATCCCAACCCCAGAAACCCTAGCCCTGCTAAGGTCAAAATGGCATCGGCGCTGTTGACGCTGATCAAAACCGGCAAATCTCGCCCTAAATGTCCGCTCAAATGCCGTATTAGGATGGATAACTCACTGGCGCCCAACGCCCGCGCTGCTTCCACAAACAGTTCATTTTTCAGGCTCAAGGTGTGGTTGCGAATCACGCGGTAGTACTGGGGAATGTAGGCAATACTCAGGGCAATCGCCGCATTCAATACCCCTCGCCCCACCACAAACGCCACAGTCAAGGACAAGAGCAACCCCGGCAGGGTGTACAGCGTGTCCATGAGAAATAACAACACCTTATCCACTTTGCCGCCCCAATACCCGCTCACAGCGCCTAGCGGAAACCCAATGCCCAGGCTCAATCCAGTTGCCCACAACACCACCTGCCACGCCGCCCGCGCCCCGAAAATCACCCGGCTGAGCACGTCGTAACCCTGGCGGTCAGTGCCGAACCAATGCTGCGGACTCGGGGGTTGTTGGGGGGTATGCGTGAGGAATTCTTGGGGGTCCGGTAAGCCTATCGTCAGCAGCGAGGGGGCCAACAACGCCGCAACCGCGTACAGGAGCACCAAGGCCAGACCGATAAGTAGAAATACTCGCTGAGTGGGGGACTGGCGTTGCCAGAAGGGTACAATGGCAGAGAAGGGGTGGGAGTCTAACACGGTGCCAACGCTTGGTGTGAACATAGACCATGTTGCCACAGTCCGGCAGGCGCGACGCACAACCGAACCGGACCCGGTTGCCGCAGCAGTTCTGGCCGAACTGGGAGGAGCCGATGGCATCACCGTGCATCTGCGGGAAGACCGGCGGCATATTCAGGAGCGAGATGTCCGCTGCCTGCGGCAAACTGTACAGACCCACCTAAACCTGGAAATGGCGGCTACACCGGAAATGGTAGCAATTGCCTTGGAGGTGCGCCCGGATTATGTAACGCTGGTGCCAGAACGCCGGGAAGAAATTACCACCGAAGGCGGGTTAGATGTGGTGGGAAACCTCAAGGAACTGACACAGACAGTGGCAACTTTGCAAGCGCAGGGGATACCGGTGAGTTTGTTTATTGATGCCGAGCCAGAGCAGATTCGCGCCGCCCAGCAAACCGGTGCTCAGTGGATTGAGTTGCACACTGGCCCCTACGCCCTTGCCCGCCACGAAGCCGAGCGCCAGCAAGAATTGCAACGGTTAACCATGGGAGCGAAGCTGGCCCAGGAGTTGGGGTTGCGAGTCAACGCCGGACATGGATTGACGTATCAAAATGTCTATCCGGTGGCTTGCATCCCGGGGATGGAGGAACTGAATATTGGTCACAGCATCATCAGCCGGGCAGTACTGGTGGGATTGACTCAAGCCGTGCAAGACATGAAACGGGCGATGCGGGGCGAGTTATAGCGATGGTCACAGCTATCTCCCCAAGCGCTACACAACCGATGGGCGAAAAACGGGTCACGTTACACGGCCTGACCTGGCAGGCGTATCAACAAATTCTGCAGGCACTGCCCCAATCGCGCGCAGCCCGTTTCACCTACGACCAGGGCGTTTTGGAAATGACTATACCCTTACAAGAACATGAATTTGCCTTGCGTTTAATCGAGCATTTTATTACTGCCCTGGTGACAGCAATGGGGATGAAGGTTAAAACGATGGGATCCACAAGAATTGACCGGGAAGACTTGCAACGCAGCGCTGAACCTGATTGCACCTACTACATTCAACATCCAACATCAACCGCAGGTGGCAGGGCGCGCTGTGAATTTTGCGGTTGACCCACCCCCCAACTTGGTTGTCGAAATAGACATTACTCGCACTGATATTGATAAAAACCGATTTTATGCTGCGCTAGGCGTCCCAGAATTCTGGCGGTATAACGGGCAAGAATGGCGAATTTTTCAACTGGTGGAAGGAGTTTACGTAGAACGTGACCACTCTCCCACTTTTCCTTGGGTAGAAAAAGAGCATCTCTATCGCTTTTTGGAACAGGCGCAACAGGATGAGGTGGCAGCGGAGCAAACCTGGCGGAAAATCATACAAAATTACCTTGCTAGCCAGTGCTCACCCACATAGTCTATTGCATCTAAATTTGCCCTTCTTGAAGGATCTAGTTTTACCTGAAATTTTCCTAGCAGAAGGTCGGGGTGCTATTGTCATAACTGACCAAATCCCTTGCGTTTTTTGGGTTGTTGTTTGCGGCGGGCTGCACGACCACTACCCACACCAGCCATGCCCATCCCTGGCAATGCTCCCGTACTCAATCGCTGCATCATTGTACGCATTTGTTGAAAGTCTTGTACTAGCTTGGCGACTTCGGCTTCGGTATGACCTGAACCTTTGGCGATCCGCCGTCGCCGGGAGGGACTACTGGCTAATAAATCGGGATTTTGCCGCTCTTCAGGGGTCATGGAATTAATCATGGCTTCGGCGCGTTTGAGTTGTTTTTCCGCCTGCTGGATTTGTTCGGCTTTGAGTTGATTCATGCCAGGGATGAGCTTCAAAAATCCCCCCAGTGACCCCAAGTTTTTCAGCAAGCGTAATTGTTTGAGAAAGTCAGTGAAGTCAAATTTGGCCTGGAGAATCTTTTCCTGCATTTTTTGAGCATCGGCCAAATCTACAGCTTCTTGGGCCTTTTCCACGAGCGTTAATACATCTCCCATGCCCAAAATCCGCGAGGCCATTCGCTCAGGATAAAAAGGTTGCAGGGCTTCGACTTTTTCACCAGTGCCGATAAATTTAATCGGTTGACCGGAGACGTAACGCACGGAAAGCGCGGCGCCGCCCCGGCTATCCCCATCGACTTTGGTCAAGATGGCGCCAGTAATACCAATCTGTTCATGGAACGCCCGGGTGAGATTGGCGGCTTCCTGGCCGGTCATGGCATCCACCACAAGCAGCACTTCGTGGGGTTGAATCGCTGCTTTGATCTGGGCGAGTTCTGCCATCATGTCCTGGTCAATTTGCAGGCGGCCTGCCGTATCTACAATGACCCAGTCGTAACCCTCCGCCCGGGCGTGGGCCACCCCTTGCTCGGCAATCGTCACCGGATTGACCTCGGTTCCCAGGGCAAATACGGGTACATCAATCTGTCGCCCGAGGGTTTGCAGTTGGTCAATCGCCGCTGGCCGGTAGATGTCAGTAGCCACCAGTAGGGGTTTTTTGTCTTGCTTCTTGAGGTACAGGGCGAGTTTCGCCGCAGCCGTGGTTTTTCCTGTCCCTTGCAACCCGGCCATGAGGATGATGCTGGGAGGGGTGGGAGCTGCCTGTAAGGGCGCTTGCTGGCCCCCCATGACAGCGACCAGTTCGTCGTACACCACTTTGATGAATTGCTGATCGGGACGCACACCAGCAATAACCTCTTTGCCGATGGCCCGCTGTTCGACGGCCTGAATGAATTCCCGCACGACTTGGACGTTGACATCCGCATCCAACAGCGCGCGGCGCACCACCTTCAAAGCGTCCTGAATGTTGCTTGGTGTGAGCTTGTCTTGACCGCGCAGCTTTTTCCAAGCGGCTTCGAGTTGTTCAGTCAGGGCTTCAAACATGCTCTGAACGCTCTAACACGGCCCGTTGGTTGTTGAGATTCCCAAGGTTAGTCTATTTTAACGGACAAACCGCAGGACCACCGTCGGGGGTGTGGATTACACTCAAGTTATCGCCGGTTGACTACGAAAAAAGCCATGACACCCGGGAACGACCCCTATATCAAGTGTCCCCGTTGTAGTTATGACCGCAATCCCAGCCAGGCCAACCGTTGTGAAATCTGTAATTTTCCCCTGAACAAACGCCCGCCACTGCTGACGCTGATGGGTTTGGTTGCGGGTTTAACGGTCCTTGGTCTCGGGGGGTATTGGTTGACGCGCCGTACTGCTCCAACGCCACCCGCTCACGTTGCCACCACACCCAACCTGGGACGTTTGCATGCCACGCTTACTGGTCACACGGGCTACATCAATACGGTGGTGTTTACCCCCGACGGCAAGTACCTACTCAGCGCAAGCGAGGACAAAACCATTCGGGTATGGGAAGTGAGCACCGGTCAAGCCATCCGAACGCTGGTCGGCCATACCGAGGAAGTGCTTGGCGTTGCCGTGACGCCTGATGGGAAAACGGCGATCAGTGGTGGCAAGGATAAATTAATCAAAATCTGGGATTTGACAACGGGCCGTGAACGCCAAACGCTCCGGGGACATGGCTATTGGGTTACCGCTATTGCCGTCCATCCCCAAGGAACGAGTTTTGCCAGCGCCAGCTATGACCGCACGGTGCGCCTTTGGCAGATCAATGGCCGTCCCTTGCAAACCCTCAAAGGGCATCGCGATATTGTCCTGTATGTCGCCTATAGCCCAGATGGTCAGCACCTCCTGAGCGCCAGTGTGGATCAAACCATCCGCTGGTGGCAGAATGGCCGTCCCTATCACACCTTCACCGGCCACACCAGCGATGTGAATTGGTTAGCCTTTGCCCCAGATGGTCAAGCCTTTGTCAGCGTTAGCCGCGATGCCACCCTCCGCTACTGGAACCTCAACACACGCCAAGCCATTCGCACCTTCACCGGTCATGTGGGGGAAATCTTTACCGTTGCCATGCACCGTAATGAACGCTGGGTCGCTAGTGCTGGCCGAGACCAGATCATCCGCCTATGGGACTTGACTCAAGGCCGGGAAGTCGCTCAGCTTGCCGGTCATACAGGCTGGATTTACGGCATCAGCTTTAGCCCTGACGGCCGTTGGTTAGCAAGCGGCAGTGTGGATAGAACTGTGAAATTGTGGGCTATCACCCCCTAGGCTTCTGACGTTACCCGTGGGTTCGGCGTCACCGTGTAAACCTGCCCATTTACCAGCAAGTGCGTAATGCCTTTGTCATACAAATAACGGCTGGTTTTGTAGATTAACTGGCCGTTGGGAACCTTGAGCACCCGCTGGTTGCGTCCCGAAAACCGCTTGGCCACCCGATGGTTATCAAACACCGGCAGCGTCACCGCAGTTGTATTCGCCATCGGCAGTTCTCCCCAGCGGCTAAATTCGTTGAGGGGGCGCGCCACCAGCTCGGCAAAACGGTCCACCACTAAATAGCAAGTGGCGGGTAAGACCGATTCTTCCAGCGGCAAAATCTGCTGGCTCAGGGGAGCAGCGCTGAAGGTGGTTGGGGAAGCGTCCTCTTCGTCAGAGCCATCCCCTTCCTCCTCATCCCAATCGTCCTGAACGTCAGCTTCCCATTCTGGCAGAACAGCGGTGGACTCGCCAACCTCAGTCTCCTCCTCATCTTCTGGTTCATCGTCCGGCATCTGGGATTCCGGCAATGGGGCAGGTTCAGGGTCTGGCGGTGGCACCAAAAGTGGTGGTTCAGGGGGCAGAGGCGGATGGGTCGCCATCTCATTGACCTGACTGGATGAGTCTGGCGTTGTATCGGTCACCGGTTTGTAGGCGCGAATTTTGGGAGCTGTCGCTGGCGCTGAGAGAGTGGGCGTTGCCGAGGGTGATTCTTGCCAGCGGCCAGCCCGTTTCTTGGGCACTAGCGCATCATAAACTGCCTCGGTCAACTCTTCTTTTAAGATACGGATAATCGTGCTGATGCTAACATCGTATTCCGCCGCCAGACTGGTGGCCGTGGCCGCAGTGTCCCGAAAACGCTGGGCAATTTGGCTACGATCAGCAGGTGTTAACTTGGCGCGGGGCATAGACTCAATGATTCAGGCACTTTTTCTAGTATAAATCAGCGATGAGTGAGATTTACCGCCTGCGCATCTGCGACCTACCAACCAGCGAACGACCCCGGGAACGACTCTTGCAACAGGGCGTCGCTGCCCTTGGGACTAGCGAGTTGTTAGCAATTTTACTGGGGACGGGTTCTGGCAAGCTATCGGCGGTAGGACTCGGGCAATACTTGTTACAAGTATTAGGACAACATCAGCAAGACCCGCTAGCCGTATTGCGCGACATCAAACCCGCTGAATTAATGGCAATTCCAGGGATTGGTCTCGCCAAAGCCACCACTATCCTGGCAGCCATTGAATTGGGCAAGCGCGTTTTTCTGAGCCGTCCCCTCGAACGCCCAGTGATAGACAGTCCAGAACTTGCCGCAGCCGTCCTAGCGCCCGATTTGATGTGGGCGGAGACCGAGCGTTTGGCTGTGTTGCTGCTGGATGTCAAACACCGGTTACTCGGTAGTCGGGTATTAACCGTGGGCACGGCGACCGAAACATTGGCTCACCCGCGCGAGATTTTCCGGGAAGCCATTCGCCTCGGCGCCACCCGCTTGATCATTGGTCACAACCATCCCTCCGGCAATGTCACCCCCAGCGAAGCCGATATGCAACTGACGCGCCAACTGATTGAATGCAGTAAGATTCTGGACATTCCCCTGTTGGATCACCTGATTTTAGGCCAAGGTCAGCACTGTAGCCTGCGCCAAGTAACCCGTTTGTGGGAAGAAGCAGGAGTAACCTTTTAGGAGGCAATGGCAGTGACTTTAACCGCACCGGTCGTCCTGTTGATTTTTAACCGCCCTGAACTCACTCAAAAAGTTTTTCAGATGATTCGTCAAGTTCAACCTAAACGGTTATTTGTGGTTGCCGATGGGCCACGGGATGAAGCAGAAATTGCCATCTGTCAACAAACGCGGGATATTGTAGAAAAGCAAATTGACTGGAGCTGCCAAGTAGAATGCAATTATGCCGATAGGAATTTGGGCTGCCGCCAACGAGTTTCGAGCGGGTTAAACTGGGTTTTTAGTCAAACCGACAGAGCCATTATCCTGGAGGATGATTGTTTACCTAATCTCTCTTTTTTCCATTTTTGTAATGACCTATTGGACTACTATCAGGATAATGAGCGGGTGATGGCTATCAACGGCACTAACTATCAACAGGGACAGTTGGTTACACCCTACAGCTATTACTTCTCCAAATACTTTCACTGTTGGGGATGGGCAACCTGGGCGCGGGCCTGGCGTTACTATGATTTAGAAATGAAGCACTGGCCCGAATTTCGAGATGGAGGCTATCTTCGGTTTGTTAGTGATGATATATATGAATATCGCTATTGGTATCAGAAGTTTGAGGAGATGTACTGCGGGAAAATTGACACCTGGGATTATCCCTTTATGTTTGCTTGTTTTAGTCAGAGCGGTTTGGCGGCAACTCCCTGTGTGAACTTAGTTTCCAATTTGGGTTTCGGCGTCAAGGCGACCCATACCCACAATCCCAAGCATCGTCTGGCCAACCTACCCACGCAAGAGCTGCCGGAAATTACCCACCCCCCCTTCTTGACTCGCAATGTAGATGCCGATCGCCATGTCTTTGACTGGGTATTTGGGGGCCGAGAATGGCGCTATCGGGATACGTTGCCAGGGCGATTAAAATACCTGAAGGGACAGTTATGGCATTGGCTAAAATCCCAAAGTTTTCTCAAGTCTGAATAGGGAGAGCGCCATGCGGTTAG
The DNA here is from genome assembly GCA_025056115.1 of Gloeomargarita sp. SKYG116. GTDB lineage: Bacteria > Cyanobacteriota > Cyanobacteriia > Gloeomargaritales > Gloeomargaritaceae > Gloeomargarita. Next base: position 2,259 of record JANWVM010000026.1, on the reverse strand, counting down.
GGGTTATTGATTACGACATGGGCAACCTGCATTCTGTTCTCAAAGCGCTGGCCTATTTAGGAGTCCCAGCAGAAGTAACCGCCAGTATTACCGATGATTACAGCGCGCTCATCCTACCGGGTGTAGGTGCTTTTGATCCAGCCATCCAGCGTTTACGGCAACGTGATCTGATTACGCCTTTACAAAACTGGATTCGTCAAGACCGGCCGTTTCTAGGGATTTGTCTGGGGTTGCAGTTATTATTTACGACCAGCGCTGAGGGACAAGAACTGGGTTTGAATGTCATTCCAGGTCACGTGCAGGAATTACGACCAGCACCAGGCTATCCAGTGCCTCACATGGGCTGGAATCAACTGCATTTCACACAGTCTGATTGCCCGTTATGGAAGGATATCCCAACGCCAGCCTGGGTGTATTTTGTGCATTCATACCATGCCGTCCCCGCTGACCCAAATACATTGATTGCCACAGTAGAATACGGGGGAGAATGTGTCACGGCTGCTGTTGCTAGAGGAAATTGCTGGGCCACCCAGTTTCATCCAGAAAAGTCAGGTGCTGTCGGTCTAAAAATTCTTAGTAACTGGCTGAAGTATGGTGTGATTAAGAAGAACGCTGCGTTAACTTAAGATAGGACGAACCTCAGCGAGTTATCTAGGCTCGTTATTTCTTGGGTCATAGGGCGATGCCCCGTTACTGGTACTTCCTCTAACCCAATAACAAGCATCACTAACCCAACTATAGTTCTTCACGAGCAGACAGGAGCATATCAGCCGTTATTGATAAAGTGCCTAGTTGTGGAGAAACCAGGTTTTCTTGACCCGTAAAAATGCATTCTTCGTACCACCCTTCCACCCATTCCAAGATGGTTACTTTATTTTGCAGTGGGTCAACGATCCAATACTCAGGGATGGCTCTAGCAGCATATTCCGACCGTTTGTAGCGGTAATCGCGCTTTTCCTGACCGGGGCTGACAATTTCAACTACTAGTAGCGGCGGCGGCATCTCCAACGTGACCAGTGACCGAGTTGCACCTTGCATGACCTGGGCCAGCTCTTCTGAAAGAATAACTAAATCTGGAACCCGCACGCCTACCGTACCACTGCTGACCATGATTTCTGTCCCCCGTCTCAGGCGATTGGCACCTATGCCTAGCCGTCCCAAATAAAGGATGAGAAACATGGCAATTCTCTGATTGACTTCACTTTCGGCGGGCATGGGTATCAATTGACCATTTTCCAGTTCGTACAGTGATTCACTACCGTCATCCCACCGCAGGAATTCATCGAGAGTTAAACGGGTTGCAACAGTCGTCATGGCTAGATGATAGTTTGTCGCACCGGCTCATGGATTTATTTTACTGCTGGGGAGAACGGGCCATTTTTCGTGGGCGCGACCATAGGTACGGGTAAGATGTGCCAGCTTTGCCGCTAAGTCAGAAGTAAGGCAGTCAACGGCGCAACGCCATTCCCAATTACCATTCGTTGCACCAGGAGCATTCATGCGACCTTCAGGCCCTAACCCTAATACATCTTGGAACGGAATAATGCACCAGCGGGCCACCGACATCATCGCTAGGCGAATCAGGTCCCAATGAATCCCCTGAGCACTTAGATGGCCCAAATACCGAATCACCCGCCGTTGCGTTTCTGCATCTAGGGCTGCGTACCAGGCGACGGTGGTGGGATTGTCATGAGTACCGGTATAAACAACGCAGTGGGGCGTGAAATTGTAAGTTAAAAAGGGGTTGTCAGGGTTGCCATCAAAACCAAACTGCAGAACCTTTGTACCTGGAAATTGAAATTCATCGCGCAGTGCTTCCACTTCCGGCGTGATCACCCCCAAATCTTCCACGATAATCGGCAGTTCTCCTAGTTCCCGCTGCAAAGTGCGAAATAAATCTGCCCCCGGCGCTGGCACCCATTCCCCATTGATAGCTGTTGTCTCGCCGCGCGGTACTCGCCAAAAGGATTCGAGACCCCGGAAGTGATCAATGCGAATAATATCCACCAGTTGCAGCAAATGCCGTAACCGTTGCACCCACCAGGCAAAATCGGTCTCTACCAGCACGTCCCAGTTGTACACCGGATTGCCCCACAGTTGGCCAGTTTCGCTGAAGTAGTCGGGGGGTACTCCCGCCATAAAGGTCACTTGCCCTGTCTCTCGGTCGATAGCAAATAACTCTGGGTGCGCCCATACATCAGCACTGTCATGAGCAACATAGATGGGTAAATCCCCAATAATGCGTATCTGTCGGCTGTG
>JANWVM010000025.1 GCA_025056115.1 Gloeomargarita sp. SKYG116 | reverse complement strand
ATGAAGCGTCCGCTTACTGATCCACAGGTTGCGCAGGCCCAACCGCCGCCCCAACCGCTGCGCCTGGATCAACGGCGTCATCCCCGTCCCTAAATCAATCGGTTCTTCGCTCTCGACGGGCAAAAACGCCCGGTAGCGCCACATCGAGTGCGGCCCCTGGGCAATGGTCTGGCGGGTTACCTGCGCCCGGATGGCCTCCAGGTCGTACTGCACCTCCAGCGGCCCAAAGCACAACTCGCACACGTGCATCGCCGCCAGGGGATACTGCGCCCCACACTCTTTGCACTGCAAATGGGAAAATGTCGCCGCCGGAGTCGAAGTCGCCACCATACGCACCAGGGGAGTAGGACATGGTGCCTATCGTAACAAAGCCCCCGACCCCTGTCAAATCATATCCGACTAAAAAAGTCTGGATTGAAATCAAGGGAGCGGCCCGCGAACGTTAAAGAATTGTTACAGTTGGTTCAGATTGCTTATATTATTGGGGAAGGGAAACGTAGGGGTCGGCTATGCGAGTTGCGATTGCAGGTGCGGGGTTGGCGGGATTGGCGTGCGGCAAGTATTTGGTGGATGCCGGGCACCAGCCAGTGATTTACGAAAGCCGGGACGTGCTGGGAGGACTCGTAGCCGCCTGGCGGGATGAAGAGGGGGACTGGTACGAGACAGGGTTACATGCGTTTTTTGGCGCCTACCCCAACATGCTGCAATTGCTGGCGGAATTGGGCATCAGCGACCGGTTGCAGTGGAAAGAACACACCTTGATTTTCAACCAGCCGGAAAAGCCAGGGGTCTTATCCCGGTTTGATGTGCCGGATATTCCTGCGCCGTTCCACGTCATTTTGGCCATCTTGCGCAACAATGACATGCTCACCTGGGAGCAAAAAATTCGCTTTGCCCTGGGACTGACACCGGCGATGATTCGGGGACAAAAGTATGTGGAAGCGATGGATAAATATACGTTGCTCGAGTGGTTGCGGCGGCAGGGCATTGATGAGCGGGTCAACAGCGATATTTTTGTGGCGGCGTCCAAGGCGTTGACGTTTCTCAATCCCGATGAAGTGTCGGCGACCATTCCCCTAACCGCCCTGAACCGCTTTTTGCAGGAGCGCTACGGGTCGAAGATTGCCTTTTTGGACGGGTCGCCGACGGAGCGGTTGTGCCAGCCGATTGTGGACTACATCACGGCGCGGGGCGGGGAAGTCCATCTGCTGTCGCCGTTGAAAGAGTTCTTGCTCCATCCCGATGGCACGGTGGCGGGGCTGGTGATTCGCGGACTCAACGGCCGGAGCGATTACGTGGTGAAAGCGGATGCCTACGTGTCGGCGATGTCGGTGGATGCCCTGAAAGCGCTGTTGCCGCCGGCGTGGAAGTCCATCCCCTTTTTCCAGAAGTTAGAGGGTCTGGAAGGGGTGCCGGTGATTAACATTCATCTTTGGTTTGACCGGAAAATTTGTCAGGTGGACCATCTCCTGTTTTCCCGTTCGCCGGTGCTGAGCGTCTATGCCGATATGAGCAATACCTGCCGCGAGTACAGCGACCCCCATCGCTCCATGCTGGAGTTGGTGTTGGCGCCGGCGCAGGCGTGGATCGACCGTTCGGACGAGGAAATTTTGGATGTGACGATGGCGGAATTGCGCAAGCTGTTCCCGCAGCAGTTGACGGGGGACAACCCCGCGCGACTCCGTAAATATAAGATTGTCAAAACGCCCCGTTCGGTGTATAAGGCGATTCCAGGTCGGCAACCGTATCGCCCCAGTCAAGTAACGCCAATTGCCAATTTCTTTTTAGCGGGTAGTTACACCATGCAGCGGTATTTGGGGAGTATGGAAGGGGCGGTGTTGTCAGGGAAATTGGCGGCGCAGGCGGTCGCAGCTTATTTGTCCCAGACGGCGCAAACGACTCCCGTGGCGGTGGCGTGAGAACGATGACGGCGACGGCGTCTCCTCCCCTGGAACTCCAACCTGCAGCGGTGGCGCAAGCCTACGCCGAATGTGAACGGGTGACGGCGACCTACGCCAAGACCTTCTATCTGGGGACGTTGTTGATGGCACCCGCCAAACGCCGGGCCGTGTGGGCGGTGTATGCCTGGTGTCGGCGCACGGATGAACTGGTGGATGGCCCCCAGGGCAGCACGACGTCGCTCAGCACCTTGCAGGCGTGGGAGCAACAACTAGAGCGCACCTTCGCTGGTCAACCCCAGGACATTTATGACTTGGCCCTGTATGCGGCGACGCGAGAGTTTCCCCTGGACATTCAGCCGTTTCGGGATATGATTGCGGGACAACGGATGGATTTGTGCCAGCGCCGTTACGCCACGTTTGCCGAGCTAGAGACCTACTGCTACCGTGTGGCGGGGACGGTGGGATTGATGTCGCTGGCGATCATGGGCACGCCCCACCGGGACGAGTCGGTGCGCCAGGCCGCAATTGCCCTGGGAATTGCCAACCAGTTGACCAATATCCTGCGGGATGTGGGGGAAGATTTGCAGCGGGGTCGGATTTATTTGCCGCTGGAAGATTTGACGGCTTTTAGCTACACGGTGAAGGAACTCAAAAACGGGGTGATCAACGGGGCGTGGCGGCGGTTGATGCAGTTTCAGATTGAACGGGCGCGGGCTTATTTTCGGCAAGCAGAACCAGGGGTGAATCAACTGTGCGCTGATGCCCGCTGGCCGGTGTGGACGGCGTTGCTCAATTACCGGCGGATTTTGGACCAAATCGAGCGCAACGATTACGATGTATTTAACCGGCGAGCCTATGTCTCCCTGCCGGGGAAATTGTTAGCGTTACCGGGGGCGTTATGGCGTTCGTTTTGGGGGGGATGGTCATGACCTCTATCGTTTTTCAGGTGCCGGCAGACATTACGTTTGAACAGGCGATTGCCCAGACGCAAACGCTCATCGAAGCCCGTACGAAAGGGGAGATCGATGCTCAACAATTTGCCCAGGGAGTGCAAGCGCTGGTGCAGAGCGAAAACGGCGCGCGGGGCTTTTTCGTCACCTATTTAACGCTGGATGAACCCTGGGCAGACCAACCGGATGAGCTGCTGGTGCAAGCGTTAGCCACGTCACCGGCGATTGTCAGCGAACTATTGGTCAAAAACCTGGTGATGTCCACCGCGATGGGGATCACGCACCGGCGCAACGGCGATTTGGCAATGGCGCAGGGGTCTGACCGGGTGCAACGGCGAACCCAACAGTTGCTTGAGCGGTTGAAGCTACCGGAAGTACCTCCCAAGGCCCAGGAAATGGCACGGAATGCGGCTGGGCAAGCCGGTCAATATAGCGATTTTCTCCAGCGCTGGGGTTATGACGCCGAACAGCGCCAGGCCATTCAACAGGTGTTGCAACCTTGGGTGAATTAAATTGCCAGTCAGTGGAAATAGCGACTAGCCGCTAGAATCAACCCCACCACGGCAATCCCCCAGGCGTAGGGAAACGTTTTGCGCAACAGGAGATTGACATCGGCGCCGACAGCGTTCGCCAGCCAGACGTTGTGGGTGTTGGTGGGGTCGCACACGCCTTGAATCACGCCCAAGGACATCAACACGCCCATGACGGCTCCTGCAGGTAAACCGGCGCTGAGCAGCACACCCCCCATGCCGTAGCCTAAACCCCAAATGTTCAAAGGTCCCCGGTACAGTGCCAGCGGTGCCAGCAAGGCAAATCCCACGACGTAACCCAGTGGTGCGGTGGGAATCCAAGGGGTTAACAAGGGTTGCACTGCCGCCAAGATGGGCCAGACCGTTTCAGGATTTTGGGTGTACCACGCAGCAGCCGCGCCCGTTTTGCTCGGTCCAAGCACAGCGCTCAAGGTCATGCCCACGCCCATGAGTAACACCACCGCGGCGGCCACGCTCGCTGTACCCTCCAGCAAGGCCCCAGTCAACAGGTTCACACTCCCCCGGCGCAGGGTCACGGCAAATCCATAGGCCAAGCCCAGCAGAAAGGCGGGAATAAATGGGATACCAAACCCCACAATCAGCAACAGCGGCACTAAAGGGGTGAGATAGGCGTACCAAACCAACTGTGGTTGCTGTCCCCAGCGTCGCCAGCCTTGCACCAGCCCGATCAGGACGCAAATGGTCAAACCCCAGCCCACCAGCCAGCGCCAACCCGGTAGCGTCATGCGCCCCAAGCCCCAGAATGCCACACCCGCCAGCCCCGGCCACGTCAACGACCGCCAGCGCCAGCCCGACCAGGTCAACAGCCGGGTACGCCACAACTCCACGCCAGTAAATATCACAGCGCCGATGGCCATGACCCCGCAAACGCTCAAGGCATAGCGGCTGACGTCTGCATCGCTCAACCCCAGCACCGTTTTATAGACCGCCCAGTTGCCCGGATTCAGCAAACCCCCCAAGCTAATCCCGAACAGCAGAATGCCTGCGCATAGGTAGTCTCGGAGACCCAACGCCTGCAGGATGGGGAGCACCACCGTCGCTACCATGATCACCGCCCCCAGGCCGCCGATAACCGAAAACAGCACCGCCACCAGGCCCAGCAATAGCACGGACAATAGCCAAGGCCGGTCCCCCGCCAATTCTGCACCGCCCCGTACCAACTGCTGGGCAATGCCTGTCTTTTGCAGCCAACTGCTGAGCATTCCCCCCAGCATCGCCAGCACCATGGGTTCCGCCAGCCGCAAACTCCCGTCCACCCAAATCCCCAAAAACAAGTCGTTCCAGGTGAGTTGACCGCCTGCTATCGCCACCAATCCCATCCCAGTCGCCAGCAACGGCAAGGCTAGCAGCGCCGGCAATACTCGCGCCACCATCAACGCCACGGCGACCGCGAACAAAACCCCAATGCCGAATCCCATCCCTAGGCCAAACTCCCAGCAATCACCCGTTCCAAGGTCAGCAGGTCGCGGTACACCCACTCCTTACACCATTGCCCCAGCGCATCCAAGGGACTGAACGCCCGCGCCGGTTCCCAGTTCACCTCTAGCCCTAGGGGTGTGGAGTGATTGCCCGGTAGGTAATGCACCCGTAATCCCTCTGGAAACTTCTGCTGCAGGATTTCGACCAACTGGGGCGTTTCGTCGAGGCGGTCATGGCTAAAGCGAATCAACACGTTTTTGGCAACCCGATACCGCCGCTGAATAAAGTCTAGGGTTTCTTTGGGAGACGGGCTAAATTCCACCGGCAACTGGTCTAACACCGGCACGTGACGCAAGTTTTCTAGCCAGGGCAAGGCCCGCTGTAACCCGAAATTGTTGTAGCTCATCAGGATATGCCCCGCCCGTTCCACCGGAAATAAACAACCAATCAGCAGGTGCAATTTGCAGCCCAAGCTGTGCCCCAGGCCATAGACTGGCAGCTCCGACGGCAACGTGAGACCCTGCATCACCTCTTGGAATTGCCGGTACGCCTGGGCCGCCAACCCCCGGTGGTCCAGATTGGGAATCACCGATTGGGTCACGATGATGTACCCTCGCTGGGCCAACCCTTCCAACAACTGGCGATAGCTCCACTGGGGTAAGGCTCCCGCAAACGCCCCGCCCAAAAAGTGGATGATTCCCCTTGGCGCCGGCGGGATCAACACCTGGGACTGGCCCCACTCTAACCACTGCTCGCCCATGCCCATCCCTTCTGTATCCGTTTCCTAGTCTAGTGCGTTACAACAACCCCCGATAGCGGATAAACGCCAGCACCATCGCCCAAGAACCCAACGTCACCTTGATCGCCACCAGCACATTGAGCAAGGGAATGGTCCAACTCCCCTCCCAGCGCAACAGCGTTAGCACGGCAATCACTATAAACGCCACCACCGCCAGTTTTTCCCAGGTCGCCGCATGCCACCGTTGGTAAAGGCGTTGGAGCGCCTCCGGCGGGGACGTCATCGCCACCAAGCCAATAGCTGTGCCACCCGCTACACCAGCAGCAAAGCCTCCACCTGGACTCACGTGCCCGCGCACCGCTAGTTCCACCCCCACCAGCGCACTAATCATCGCCCCCACCTGGGCCAGCACCACCGACGGTGCATCCGTCACCTGATGAACGTGGGACAAGGGGCGTTCATTCGCCATCAACACATGCACCCCCAGAATGGCAATCGTAAATACAATCACCTCCGACACCGTATCAAACAGGCGATTGCGCAGAATGACTGTGGCTACGGTGTTGGGAACCTGAGCGTCTTGCACCAAGGCTTCCACGATGGCTAGGGGCGACGGTGTAACCGGATGGGGCAGCACCACCATCTTGACCCCAAACGCTAAGCCCGCCAGGACGTACAGCCATTTCATCATCGGGGTTCCTCCGAGCTGGTCACTGGTTGGTCATACATCACAATGGGTACAACTCCTTCTTGTTGCAGGATTTCGTACAGCCGGTACACGCGGGTTTTAGCCTGGATCACCGCCGTTGGCGAGCGAGTGCAAATCCCGTGGACTTCTCGCTCCGCTAGCGCCCGCTCCAACGCCTGGGATTGCTCGTAGGGCACCCATTCCACCTGCATATGCCAGGATTTGAACGCTTGCTGCAATGCCGTTGTCAGGGTTACCCACTCCGGCGCCGCCGCTTGGAAATCCTGCTGCAACACACCCAACCGCACCACCAGGGACGACCGCACGGCCACTGCATACAGAATCACCGCCAGCAACGTCCCCACCAAGGCTTCCGTCAAAGCCACATCCGCCGCCCCCAGCAACCCATACAGCAGGGATGACATGGCCCCAAACACCCCCCGGATCACCAGCGCCCGGTAAGGATTGGTCTCGGCCACCAGCAATCCCGCCGTCAAGGGGAGCAGCAGGGCAATGACTTCAATGGTTGGGTCCATCGGGCGTCTCCACCGACACGGGCTGACGGGCGCTTGCGCAGTAGGCCAGCACGTACCCCAGCACCGTATTCCACATCACCAGCGAGAGAACCGCCAGCACCAGCAAGGGCCACTCCCGAGGACGGCGCACCAGCAACCCCGCCATGATTGCCATCGAACCCAGCGTATCCGCCACCGACAGATGGTGCAGTTTGAACAGGATGGAGTGGCGCGTCAAGAGCACTGGTGTCCCCCAAAACCAGAACCACAGTCCGACCCCCAAGCCAATCCCGCTCACCACCTCGACCATAAACTAGCCTCCCGTTTGCCCTAGGCGTCGCAGCAGATGCGCCAGCAACATGAACCCTGCATTCCCCACGCTCAAGGTAATCACGCCCACTAGACCCATCATCCAGTCATCCCGGATGACCGACACCATCAGCAGGATCAACGATGACTTGGTCGCCACACTCGACAGCGCCAGCATCACTTCCCAAATGTCGCCCCGGCGCAGCGTCGGATACAGCGGCAACCAAAACGCGGCAATCATCCCCCACAGTACCCCCTGCAACAGCGTCATTGGCCTGGCTCCAGGTAATGCACCACGTAACCCCCTTCCCGCTGGTTCAGCACGATGGTCTTAGGCGTGAAGGTGATGTAGAAGATGTCCAGAAACACCAACCCTGGCGTGCGGGGCGATGTCACGGGGTCCATCCTGACGACCTCCCGGTGATGGGGCACCAGCATCATTTCCAGCGCCTCCCGGTAGGCTTGGGGAATCGCCCGCACAATTCGCCATATCCCTTGCAGCAATTCCGGCCAGCGTTGCGGCAGCCGCCGACCTCGGGGCAACAGCACCGCCACCAGCACCCCCAGCAGGATATTTTCGCCGCTGAAATTCGCCGTCAGCAGAAACCAGACCAGCAAACGCAGCAAAATGGTTCCTACCATGCCCAGACCCACCAAAACAACACCACCAGCCCCAGGCTCATCATCCCCAGTAGATGCTCCAACCGTTCGCCCGCGTGGGGCAAGGGCAGGCTCCACCAGCGACTCACCCCCCAATATAATCCCCAACCTAGGGCAATGGTGAGCAGCGCTTTGCCCATTTCACTTCCTGTAAAGACGTCCAGATCAACCCCATTGGCCAGCATCAGACCCCCGAGCAACACTGCCAAGGCTCCCTGCAGCCCGGACGATGGGGATTCCCCCGACCAGCGCCACGGGACGAACAGCAAATGCCCATAGACCACCGCCGTGCCCACCGCCGCTGCTGACATCAGCCCCGTTTGCCAGGGCCATAACTGTTGCATTGTCAACACCTTGGCTCCAAACCCCGCCAGCACAGGAAACCCCATCATAGACAGGCTGGCCAATCCCCAGGGTAACCCCAGGGACCAACTCACCCCTTGCGCTCGCAATTGGGGCAACTGGCGACTCGGCAACCGTCCCGCCACCAGAAAGAGCGCCGCCTTGCTCAACCCATGACTCAGGGCGTAGAACCCACCCACCGCCGGCGCTGCCAAAACAAACCCCACCTGCGACACCGTGCTCCAGGCCAGCAACCGTTTTACGTCCCGTTCCCCAAGCGCATAGACCACACCCAGTACAGCCGTTGCCACCCCGACACCGCGCACCAGGGATTCCACTTCTGGCATCAGCAGGCTACAGCGCAACAGCGGGAGCAGGGCCGCCTTGACCACCACCCCAGACAACAGAGCCGACACAGGCGCTTCCGCCTCCGCGTGGGTCATTGGCAACCAAAACCCCAGCAGAAACACCCCCCCTTTGACCAGCAATCCCAGCAGCAGTAACGCCACCGCCTCTGGGGGAGCCACCCGCAGACCGCCAAAATCAAACGAATGGTGCGCCTCATAAACCAACACCGCTCCCACTAGGTAAAACAACATCGCCACATTACTCACGAACAAGTAGCGCAGCCCCACCCAGAGCACCCGTTCCTGGCGCGAATAGGTGATGAGCAGAAAGGCCGAAATAGCCACGACCTCCAACGCCACATACAGACTCACCCAATCTGTCACAGCAAATGCCACATTCAAGCTGCCGTGCAGGGTCAGCAACTGGGCAAAAAAGAACGGCGTTCTATCCGTTTCCCACGTCGTCAACACTACCGCCAGGGTAATCAGGGCATTGGTGAGAACAAAAAAAACCGTCAACTCGTCTAGCAATAAGCTCACCCCAAAGTTATCTAACAAACGGAGTGAAACGGGCGTTTTTATTGCCGCTAAAGCCAGCCCATAACCCAGGGAAAAAATGACGACCAAAAAGCTAAATACTTTGGCAAAACGGGGAATGAGATAGGTGGTAAATGCCAGAAAAAACGCCCCAGCCAACCAGCCAATTGTCAGCGTATTCATGGCATATTTTTAGTTTCCATATCCCGCACCTCCAGGGTTGGGTAATCTCGGGATAGTTTCATGACGGCGACGAGCATGAGCGCCTGGATCGATAGGCCAATCACAATCGCCGTCAGAATCACCGCCTGGGGCACTGGGTCTGCGTAATCCACCGCGCGTCCTGGTTGGAAAATGGGGGTAAACAGGCCCTTGCGACCGCCTGCCAGCACATAGTAAGCCACGACCCCCGTACTCATGACATCCATCGCGATGGTTTTCATCAGTAAATTTTGCTTGAACAGCATGCCCCAAAAACCCAGCAAAATCGTGCTGAACACGCAGGCCTCCAGCAGCATGGCCTCCCTCCGATGCTTGCGCAGATGGTTACCAGAATTTTAATTGACTTCCGCCACGGTTGCTGGCAAATTCAATTCCACCAGCGCCTTTTGCAGGGCCAATTTGCGGTCGCTGACCAGATGATCCACAGGCAACCGGTCGAGCAGACCAAATTTTTGCAAACGACTGCGCGTGCGTCCCGCTGCCCCCACGATATACACCACTCGGCCCTTGTCCAACGCTTCGAGCACCATATTCTCAATTGCCAAACAAGCCGTGACTCCCAGCATCGGCACATCGGTCAAATCCAGAATGATGGCCCCCACATTATTCATGGCCGCATGTTCCCGCGCAATGGCCTTCGCCACCCCAAAAATCATCGGCCCACTCAGGTAAAACAGCAGCACTTGACCCTGCGCCTGATTGAGCAACGCTTTTTCTTCGGGACTGAGATAAATGGCATCGTCTGCATCCGTAATCGTTTTGACTTCTTTTGATTGCAATTCTGATAACCGTTCAATTGTGAGCATATTGGCGATAAACACCCCCACAAACACCGCCACAATCAAATCTACAAACACCGTCAACAGGAGCACGATATACATAATCAGCGTGGCCCGTAACGACACCACGTGCGCCCGTTTCAGGAAACTCCAGTCCAAAATATCAATCCCCACTTTCACCGCAATTCCCGCCAACACCGCCATGGGAATGTCTTTCATCAAGGGAGCAGCGCCAGCGACGATGGCCAACAAAACCAGCGCCCGTGTAATGCCCGAAAGCGCCGTTTGCGCTCCTGTTTGAATATTCACAACCGTCCCCATCGTTGCGCCTGCACCCGGCAATCCCCCGCACAATCCCGCGAAAAAGTTACCAATTCCTTGGCCGATGAGTTCCTTATTTGAGTCGTGTTCTGTACGAGTTAAACTATCGGCAATAACCGCTGTCAGTAACGTATCAATACAGCCCAAGATGGCCAGCATAAATGCATCTACAACAATTGTGCCTATTTGCTCCACTGTGAAGGTGGGTCTGGTTAAGGTTGGCAATCCCACTGGAATTTGACCAATAACCCGAATCTCATCATCCGCAAAAAAGAATGACGACACCAATGTACCGACAATCAGGGCCAGCAGTTGCGGGGGACAAAACTGCTTCCAACGGGCTGGCATCAAAAAGATAATAGCCAGTGCTAATGCAGCGAGAAAAACCTCATTGGGATCGATATTGCTCAGTAATTGCGGTAGGGCTTTTAACGTACCGATGACCCCACCTTTTGGCGTTTCTTGCCCCAAAAACGGCCCAATTTGCAGGATGATTAAGATAACCCCGATTCCCGACATGAACCCCGAAATCACGCTGTAGGGCATCAGGGTGATGTATTTCCCCAGCTTGAACACCCCGAAGACCACTTGAAGCAACCCGGCCAGCATCACCACCGTAAAGGCCATCGCCAGACCGTTTTCGGGATTGGCCGCCGTCAAACTTGCCGCAATCGTGGTCATCACCACCGTCATTGGCCCTGTCGGTTCGGAAATCAAGGTGGGTGTCCCGCCAAACAGGGCTGCGAAAAACCCGACAAAGATGGCCCCGTACAAACCAGCAACGGGATTTTTCACTGCCGCCACGCCGAACGTCAGCGCTAACGGAATGGAAACAATCGCGGTGGTAATGCCCCCTAAAATATCGGCACGCCAATTACGCAGGTGAATCTGGTTGGTGATGGTCATAGGTCAAGTCGCTGTCTATCGCTCCCATTAGTGATGACTGTGGTCACTATAAGGAAAAGTTTAGAAAACTTTAGGCCCACGCCATCATTAGATTTATTTATCCAGACGGATTCGGGACATAACCCAATCCGATGGGTATTTCTACGGAGTCATCTTGTACCGTATTGGGACAGGCAAATCATCTAGGTCGGCCATTTGGGGGATGCATCAAGCTCTGTCTTAGTTGCTGCTGGTAGTTAAGTCATCAATGCTGGTTTCATTTGTTAAGTCACAGGGTGAAGCCCGTTTTAAGGTCTTCCTCATCATCGCACTGGCGAACTAAAGTGGCTTAGCGATGAAATAGCTTGCCAGGTTATCTAAGCTGGTTATGTCTTGAGGTACAGGGCACAGCCTCATCCTTGGTTTTCCCATCATCTCTCCGACCAGCTTTCAGAAGCACAACGATTGGCCGAAACACTTGTGTCGCCAGCCATTTAGCTATAGCTTTCTCAACCAAGGTTTGGGTGTTGATTCGCCATTCAGCGCTATGCCGAGCGTAAACTCTGCCACAGCCATTTGAGCAGAGCTACCATTCCAGTCATCACCAGACCTAGGAGGAGCGATCCAATTGCCAAGCGTACCACCGCTGACCGCAGCAGATAGGCGAACATAACTAAAGTCACACCCCACAGACCTGCCAATCCCCACACGGGTAGCCAACTGCGGCCCCAGAACCACACCCAGCCCCACAGGACCAGCCCGAGTAATAAGCTCCAACCTAGGGCAATCCCCCACTGCACGCCAGCGACAACCACCAACCCCATTTCCGCCGCTAGCCAAAACGCCTGTCCTAACCCTGCCCATGCAGGTTGCGCTGAACGCGGCAAGGTGAGGGGATGGGTTGAAGACGCTGCACCGCCAGGTTGAGACACTACAATTGTAGAAGCGACTGTAGGGGGTGATGCCGCAGTAGCCGGACGCAACGGTTTAGATGACGGCGGTAGTTGTACCTTGCGCGGCATTTGGTTGAGTCGTTCGAGTACCACCTGAGCGCTAGGAAACCGTTCTTGCACCACTGTCCGTACCATCCGGTCCAGAATCTGAGCCAAGTCTGGACTGACACGCGCCTTGTCGCGCCATCGCCAGATGCCCTGGTAAGCGTCATACAGTTCCTCCGGTGGCAACCCCGTTAACAAGCGCAGGCACGTTACCCCTAGACCGTACAAATCCGTCGAAGGATAAACGTCGCCCCCATGATATTGTTCCGGCGCTGCATACCCTACCGTACCAATCGTCGTCCATTTTGAGCCGGCAAATAAATCTCGCACTGCCCCGAAATCTAATAAATAAATCTTGCCGGTTTGTCGCTGCCGCATAATGTTGGCTGGTTTAATATCTCGGTGAATGATGTTGCGCCCATGCACAAAATCTAAAATGGGCAAGATAGCTTTCAACAATTCAATGATTTTAGTCTCATCATAAGGCCCTAATCGTTGTAACTCGTGTTCCAAATCTTCGCCGTCAATATATTCCTGCACCAAGTAAAAATGCTCTTGTATTTGTTGAGACTGCCCCATTTTGGGAACCGCTAAGGGGAAATAAGCATACAAATTGGGGATACAGTCATGCTCGTTGCCCACTTTTTGCAGCACCCGCGCTTCTCGGTCAAACAACCGCTTGGCCATTGCCACTTCTTCGGCATCCATTCCCTCCGGTCGAAAATGCTTGACAACACAGTATTCCATGGTGGGTAGGTAGCGGTTAATCGCTAGATACGTCGCTCCAAATCCCCCTTTACCGAGGGGACGAATGGGAATATACGCTCCTGCCAAAATCAAGGGCATATTGCAGCTTTGACAATGGACTTGCGGAACAATTCGGAGCTGCTCTTCATCAATACTGAATCGGTTGAGGGGGCCAGGACAGCCGGGACGGGTGCAGTAAAAATCCATGAATCCGTGAATTGACACTCACATAAGGGCCTGGCCAAGGCACCAGGTTACTTGTATTGTAGTCAGAGATGGGCCGGTTCACGGGATGAAACCTGAACTTGCCTGGTAGCGTCTTGGAATGATGCGCTTGACTTCTTTAGTGGCAAATGCACCTATTGTGTATCGGTTCAAGGGTAGTGGTTCGAGGGGGGCTACTTGGCGTCGTGGGTGGTGTGGTGTTTGCCACAGCAGCACAGGCGATTCCCCGTACTTACCGACCCGTAGATATCGGCCCCTATCGTAACCAGAGCGACAACCATCCCCTGTTGCTAGCGATGCGAACGGTGGGGGCTACCGAAACGGCTTTCCCCGAAGGACGGCGATGGGAGACAGCGACTGTCAATTACGTGCAACCAGACCGGGCAGTGGTGCAACTGACGCTGGATGGACTAGCCGATGATGCAGTGGCTGCCAAGCGTTATCTCCTAGAAATGCGCCTGCGAAAAGACCGCTAGGTACTGGTTGCCGCCGGTGAACAGCATCGCTGTCGTCGTGGCCCCAATCCGCAACGTTGGACTGGTGACCGTTGTCCCTAACGCCGCAGGTACTGGGCAATCCACTGGGCAATGGCAATACTGGCGCCGGGTGTGCCCATGCGTTGTCGGCCATTGCGGGCAATCAGGTGCAGTTCATCAGGGCTGCTGAGAATCTCTTGCAAAGCGGGGCCAACGGCTTCTGGTCGGTCCACTAAGCGCAAGGAGGGGCCAAGCAATCGCTGCTGGTAGCGGGCGAAATGGCGGGTGTACTGGGGACCCTGCCCCGGAAAGCTCACCACCGGTTTACCCAGACCCGCTAATTGTTCGGTGGCTGTCCCCGCCAGGGCAATCCCCGCGTGGGCTAGGTGTAAACAGTCGTTGAAATGCGCTTGGGTCACCATCAAGCCCACCTGCCCGTAGCCAAATCCTACCCCCGGAAACACGGGCCACCGGTGCTGGCGTAATGCAGCTTCAACCTGACGCAGGTCCAGGGTGGGCGCAATAGCCGCCAGGAACAAAATCTGGGGCGCTGTTAGGGACTCCACTACACCTGGCAACGCCCGCAAGATCAATTCCCAATTGTGGTAGGCTTCGGGAACCCGCGAGCCAGGAAGCAACACAATGACGAGGGCGTCGGCAAATGGTGGCGGTATAGAGAGTTCCCCCGTCGGTTCCAGGCCGTCCATCATCGGGTTGCCCACCCACTGCACTGGTAACTGCCAGCGTTTTAACCAAGTGGTGGTCAGCTCATCGCGGGGGAAGGTCACCAGTGAACGACGAATTAACCAGCGTTCCCAAGGATAAAACACCGACCCAGCCCAGCCCTCGCACCAGTGGCTTTTGGGTAGCGGCCCCTGTTCATCCCGCAGGTGATATTCCGACTTGGCCGTAGCGACAAACACAAACGGACGACCACTTTGCCAGGCCAACCACAGCGGCCAAATATCCCCCACTGCCAGCACCAATCCTCGAGGAGACGCCTGCGCCCATTGCCGCACCGCCCGCCGCTGTTGCCAAACCAGCCCCCATAACCCTGCTCGCAAGTCTTGCCACCAGCCCTTGTGCAGAAACCCTCCTGATGGCAAATCTCGCGCTGGCCCAATCAACGGAACCCCCAACTGCCGGTAGATGTCTCCCCTCCCCACCAAGGGTAACGCCCGCAACACTGTCCCAGCTTGGGTTTGCTGGAGTGCAGTCAAAATGTTGCCGGCGATGCGGTCTTCCCCATGTCCATTACTCAAACACAACAACCACATGCGGGGATACCAGGGCGATTCATGGACTGATATTACCGCACAAAGCCGGCGAGACTTAAGCAAAACTTAATTGAGCAGCGACTCCAACACCGCCAAATTCGGCACCCGGATCAACCCTCGCCCGGCGCTGCCTGCTTCTGACTGCTGGGCCTGCTTGCCAGTAATCCGCTCGATGACCCCCTCTTGCTCCAACTTGCGCAACACCCGGGTAACTGTTTCCCGCGTTAGACCGCTTAAACTGCCCAATTCCCGGTGCGGCAAATTGGGGATTTCAATCCCGTGCGCACTAGTGCGTCCCTGACCTTCAGCCAGAAATAGCAGGACATCTGCCACCCGCGCCACACTATCCGATTCTCGTACCCGCAACCGTCGGTTCAACTGCCGCAGCCGCCGCGCCATCAACTGGGACAATCGTAATCCCATCAGTGGCTCTGTTTGGACGATATGCATAAAATCCCGCCCTGGTAAGCTGCCCAGTAGCACCGGTGTCACGCTCAAAACATCACAGGAGCGCGTCGAAGCGGCAAGGGCTGCCATCTCTCCGAAAATTTCCCCTGGTCCCAGAATATTCAGCGTAATTTCTCGCCCGTCCCGGTTGTGGGTGCGAATTTTGACCCAGCCCTCAATGATGAAATACACGGCACCCCCGCCCTCTTCTTCCATGATCAACAGCTTGTCGGCCTCGTGGTGTGCCAAGGATAACCGTTGGGCAATCCGTTCGAGCGCTGCCGGTTCCCAACCCTCGAATAGGGGGGAATGACGCAGGGCAGTGAGGATGTCGGGGGTGGGTTTGTCCATCAACGGCCCTCCTGCCGGCAAATGTCTGCAGTAAGCTTATGCTACAGTTTGTACAGAAAGCATGCGCACAGCATCAACGGTGGGCAAAGAGCGATGGTTACGGCCTTTCTATTATTGAAGCAGATCGTGGCCGCCAACTCCAATCAAGGGGCCTGAGAATGTCTCCCAAACTGCGACCAGTTGTTGTTACCGAACATCTATTTTACTTCCATCGCTGTTCTCGTCGCAGTTTTTTAGACCATCGCCAGGGAATCGTTCATCAGCCGGAGCGGTCTCGTCATCGGGAGCAAGTGCTCAGCCGTTGGCCGGGGACTCGACCCGTGTATCAACCACCGGACTGGGAAAAGGGGTTTCAGGCCACATTGACATTAATGCAACAGGGAGCGCCAGCCATTCACCAGGGCGTTCTCCGCGTCGAAACACCAGCAGCCGTTCTGGTGGGCCGTCCCGACATCCTCATTCGCGAACCTGGCACGTCCCGTTGGGGGGATTGGCATTACCGGCCCCTAGATATTCGTTTGGGACAACGGTTGAAACCGGAGTATCAGGCTGCGGCGGCATTTCACAGTTGGTTACTGGCCCAGATTCAGGGGGTTTGGCCGTACTGGGGGGAATTGGCGCTACCCGGCCCCCGGTTTTTGCGGGTGAATCTGGCGCAAGCCCTACCCTCTATGCACCAAACGCTAGCCGCCTGCCTGGAAACGCTCAAACAAAACGAAGCGCCAGAGGTGTTTATCAGTCGCAGTCGTTGTCAACTGTGTCCCTGGTTAGACTATTGCAGCACCGTCGCCAAACAAAAGCATCACTTAAGCCTCGTGCCCGGCGTGACCCAGAAGCGTTATCAGGAATTACAAACTCTAGGCTTAACCCGTATTGAGGAACTGGCCCAGGCCGACCCCATGGAACTGTATCACCGCACCAGCTTGGGGGTCAACACCAGCAACAAACTTGTTCGCCAGGCCCAAGCGATTGCCCAGCAACAGGCGCTAGCGATTGCCCCGATTACCCGATTACCCCAAGCCGCCATCGGTTATTTTTTTGACATTGAAGCTGATCCCTACTTGGACTGTGTATATCTGCACGGCGTTTTACTGGTCACGCCCCACAAGCAAGAGTTTTATTCACTGGTGGCCGAACAGGTGCGGGATGAAGGGCGGATTTGGCAAGAATTACTGCTGTTGCTAGAGCGCTACCCCCAGGCCCCCATCTACCACTTCTGCCCGTTTGAACCGCAAACGATTCAACGGCTGGGCCAGCGGTATCACACACCCCCAGAGCGGGTTCAAGCCATTCGCCAGCGCTGTGTGGATTTGCACGCCCGGTTGGTGCGCTCGGTGGTCTTACCGGTAGAAAATTACACCTTGAAAGCCATTGCCCGCTGGTTGGGGTTTCAGTGGCAACACCCGCGAGCCGATGGCGCTCAATGTACCCAGTGGTACAACCAGTGGTTGCAAACCGGTGACCGGTCCTATCTCCAGGCCCTGCAACGCTATAACTACGATGACTGCCTAGCTACCTATCACCTGTACCGCTGGCTGGTGGAGTTTATGCAAAAACAAAAACTAGCCCGTTCAGCCGGCTGATTCCTGGCGCCCGCCGCTAAAACCCTGGCCTGGTTGCCATTGCACCGCCCCTGCTTGCCCGGTCACAAACGTGCGGATTTGCAAGCGCTCCAACCGCTCCATGTCCCCCCGGCGCACCCGGAAGTTGGAAGCAATCGCAGCGTAGGGTTGCAGCGACTGGAGCAGGCGATTGCCGAGAGTTCCCCCGCCCCACCACAGCACCTGCGCTGGCGGTACCCCCTGGCGCACCCAAGCATCCTGCTGGGCCAAGGTTGACGCCGGCAGCCACACCAGGGATTCTCGGCCAGCCGTCAGGCGCAATAGGGGCGGTTCCGTGTTAGTGAGATGGAAGGTGACTGGCCCCACGGTCACAGCCTGCAAGTCCGTAAGGGCATTCCCGCCTTCCCCGTACAGCGCCCGCACTGGTATTGCTCGCTGCAAGTCCGTCCACCCCTGATTGGGCACACCCGGCCAGGCCACGCCCACATCTATCCGGTTCACCCCTTGCAACTGCAAAAACGGCAACAGGGTAAAGCGCACCGTGCGTTCATCGCCGGCGTTGATCACCGCCACCCGGCCTCGGGCCTGCACCACCATCACCGGGATACGCCCCGCATCCAGCGCGGTGAATTGCAAGCGAGTAGCATGGCTGACCAGGAGTGGGAGCAATACCGATGCAATGCCGAACAGCACCGCCCATAGCCAGCGCCGCTTTTGCCAGAGCCAACCCGTACATAACAACCCCAGCAAGCCATAGAGCAGCAGCAACTGCCCCACCGTAATCCGGCCCGCAGCAATCGAATTCCAGGGCAATTGATTCGTCCAGTTCACGATTGCCAGCAGCAGGCCCAGGGGGTACTGCAACAGGGAGGCTGCCCAAACACCAAGCTGGAACTGGGCCAGGCCAATGACCGCCGTCACCATTCCCCCCAAGGTCAACACCATGACCAAGGGCGCCGCCACCGCATTCAGGAGAATTGCATAGGTGTTGATCAGGCCAAAGGTATGCAACTGCAGGGGCAACGTCCACAGGTAGGCCGCCGTCGGCACCGCAATCAACTCCGCCAGCGCTGGGGGCAGAATCGTCAACCGTTGTGCTATTGGCGTGGCCCACAGCATGAGTCCCAGGGTCGCCAAAAAACTGAATTGGAATCCCAGGTTGGTGATCCAATTGGGGTTATAGAGCAACAGCACCGCCGCCACGATTAACAACAAAGGCAACGGCTGACGTTTGCCCGTCACATCCCCCTGCCCCGTTTGCACCAATCCCCACAACCCCACTGCCCCCATGAGCGACGCCCGCGCAACCCCCGCTTCAAAGCCCGCCAGCATGACGAAAACCACCAGCGCCACCAACCCTGCTGCTAATTGCACCCGCCAGCCCAGGCGATAGGTCAAGGCCAGCACCGCCCCCAACAACAAAGACACGTGGAATCCTGACGCCGCAATCGTGTGCGCCAGACCCGCCCGCGTAAACGCTGCCCGCAGATTCGTATCCAAATCCACCACCCGCGCCCCTAGCACCATCGCGCTCACAAGGGGTCCCCCCTCATTCCCTAACGCTTGCCGGTGGACGTCGGTAATCCGCTGGCGAATTTGCCATAAGCCCCACCCCTGGCCGCTTTGGGTGTCAACAGTGACCTTTTCCCCCCGTATCCCGGCAAACGTATGGTACTGGGCCAGATAATTTTTGAAATCAAATCCCCCCCGAAACGCCGCTGTCACCGGTAAATACAAATCGCCCTTGACCGATACTTTCCGTCCCGGCGTCACTCCCTCAGCTTGGTCTGGCGCGACGGTCACATACAAATTGCCAGTCACCCGTTCCATGCGAGTGTAGGGGGCCTCTCCCATCTCTATCCATTCCACCGCCAGGAAAAAACGCCGTTTGCCGCTGGCATTCAACCGGGGCACATTCAGCGCCTTACCCGTCACCACCACATCAAACTGGGGCGCTTTGGTGCTAATGTCCTTCGGCCCAGGTTGAGGCGTTCGCCATTGCAAGTAAAAACCCGCCAATAAGCCAATCAGTCCCGCCACGACCCACACCCAGGCCACCAACCCCTGCCGTCGCCAACGGGGGAAACGCCACGCCGCACCAGCCAGTCCTACCCCCACCAGCGGCATGACATACATCCCATAGGGCACTTGAGCTGCAAGCAACCCCAGCACCCACGCTGCTACCCACACCAAGACCACAGTTGCTGCGAGAAAAGTACCCACGCCCCCTGATTGTAAAAACAGCCGCCCTGCCCACCCAAACGACTTGGTAGCGCCGATCACATCCGTTTCCTTGGGCAGTTATCCATCGGCATTTCCTGTAATGCGCAAGTCAATACGTTATTTGCCGGCAAGCTTATAGAAACGCCTATGTAGGGAAAATCTGAACAGGCCACATTTTGGGATGAATGACCCAGCTATATAGCCAAGTCATCGATGCGTGTCTTGGGGTCGTAGGGCGCAACTCCGTTCTAGGTTTCGAGTTGTCCCCTAGACAAATGAAGGTGGTCTAGCTATAGGAGCACTCAAAATAGCCAAAAACCATACAACGATACAAACCAACATTTCCCCAACTCCTAGGTATAAATTCCTGCGGCAAACAACCCCCAATTCTAAACATAACTCCGGAAATGTTTAAGCTATTTGAACATATTTGAATATAAATTCACTTTAGTCGGTTGGCTCCGCAAAGCGTTTATAAATGGAGGAAGGGCCTAATCGGAGGCAGCGGTTATGAAAATTGCGGTCTATGGCAAAGGCGGCATTGGCAAATCTACGACCAGTTGCAACATTTCGGCAGCCCTAGCCAAGCGCGGCAAAAAAGTTCTGCAAATTGGGTGTGACCCGAAACACGACAGTACCTTTACATTGACTGGTTTTCTG
The DNA here is from genome assembly GCA_025056115.1 of Gloeomargarita sp. SKYG116. GTDB lineage: Bacteria > Cyanobacteriota > Cyanobacteriia > Gloeomargaritales > Gloeomargaritaceae > Gloeomargarita. Next base: position 13,361 of record JANWVM010000025.1, on the reverse strand, counting down.
ATTCCCACCATCATTGACACCCTCAAAGAACGGGACTATCACTACGAAGACATTTGGCCGGAAGATGTAATTTATCCGGGATATGCGGGAGTACACTGTGTAGAAGCTGGTGGACCGCCTGCAGGCGCTGGTTGCGGTGGTTATGTCGTAGGAGAAACGGTGAAGTTACTCAAGGAGTTAAACGCTTTCGATGAATATGACATTATCCTGTTTGATGTGCTCGGAGATGTGGTATGCGGCGGTTTCGCAGCGCCCTTAAATTACGCCGATTATTGTTTAATTGTCACTGATAATGGCTTCGATGCGCTGTTTGCCGCCAATCGGATTGTGGCTTCGGTGCGGGAAAAAGCTCGGACGCATCCCTTGCGTTTGGCAGGTTTAATTGGCAATCGTACCAACAAGCGGGATTTGATTGATAAATACACCTCGGTTGTGCCGATACCCGTGTTGGAAGTGCTGCCGGTCATTGATGACATTCGCATCTCGCGGGTGAAGGGCAAGACCATTTTTGAAATGGCAGAAAACGACCCTTCCCTAGCGCCAATTTGTGATTATTACTTGAATATTGCCGACCAAATCCTCGCTCGTCCGGAAGGAGTGGTTCCCCAGGATGCGCCTGATCGCGAATTGTTTAATCTCCTGTCCGATTTCTACCTCAATCCTTCTAACCAGCGCCAATTGGCGACCGTTTAGGCAGTACTGTTATGGTCACGTTTGCAGAATTGAAATTGGTCCTGCGCCATGCCTGGTTAGAGATGGGGTTCAAGACACCAGATAATGGCCGTCGCCCTGATGCTGGTTTGATTCTCGGCGTGATGACCATGACTGCGCCGCAATTACTGGAAGTTTTACCCATCTTTTTTAAGCTTAGCCAGGGCAATCCCGATGCCATTATCGAAGCGCTTGATTTGAATTTTGACCCGTTCAAAGAGTTGGCTAAACCCGTTGTTGGTCAGCTCCCGGAATCAACAACTCCTACTGCTCAATCAGACAGTGCCAATGGAACCCCACTTTAAGGAGAGAAATCTATGACTACGACTCCCCAACCGACGGCGTTGAACTTTGATTGTGAGACTGGCAATTACCATACCTTTTGTCCCATTAGTTGTGTGGCTTGGTTGTATCAGAAGATTGAAGATAGCTTTTTTCTAGTGATTGGCACAAAAACCTGTGGCTATTTCCTCCAAAATGCCCTGGGCGTTATGGTCTTTGCTGAACCGCGCTATGCCATGGCAGAGTTGGAAGAGGGTGATATTTCCGCCCAACTGAGTGACTACGAGGAACTGAAACGCCTATGTTTACAAATTAAGCGCGACCGCAACCCCAGTGTGATTGTTTGGATTGGCACTTGCACCACCGAAATTATCAAGATGGATTTAGAAGGCATTGCACCCAAACTCGAGGCAGAAATTGGTATTCCGATTGTGGTGGCGCGGGCCAATGGTTTGGATTATGCCTTCACCCAAGGGGAAGATACAGTTTTGGCAGCCATGGCCCAGCGTTGTCCCGACGTTTCCCCATCCCAGCCATCAGAATCCGCCTGGCAACAACTCTGGCATTTCCACCGTCGCAAAGAACCGGCTGCTACCGCCAACCATCCCCCCCTGATCCTGTTTGGTTCGGTGCCCGATCCGGTGGTTACCCAATTGACTTTGGAACTGGAGAAACAGGGCATCACGGTTTCGGGGTGGTTGCCGGCCAAGCGTTACACGGAATTACCAGTGATTCCGCCGGGCGCTTTTGTCTGCGGGGTGAGTCCATTTCTGTCTCGGACGGCCACGACACTGGTGCGGCGGCGCAAATGCCAGTTGATCACCGCTCCTTTTCCCATCGGTCCCGACGGCACCCGGGCCTGGGTGGAAAGCATTGCGCGGGCGTTGGGCCGACCTACTGTGGATTTGGAGGAACGGGAGGCGCAGGTCTGGCAGCATCTTACCCCTTACTTGGAGTGGCTGCGGGGCAAGTCGGTCTTTTTCATGGGGGACAACTTGCTGGAAATTTCACTGGCGCGGTTTTTGGTGCGCTGTGGCATGCGGGTCTTGGAAATCGGCATCCCCTACATGGACAAACGTTACCAAGCGGCGGAACTAGCGCTCCTGGAGCAAACCTGCCAAGCCATGGGCGTTCCCCTGCCGCGCATCGTCGAAAAACCCGACAACTACCACCAAATCCAGCGCATCCAGGAACTGCAACCCGATTTAGTCATCACCGGCATGGCCCACGCCAACCCCCTGGAAGCCCGCGGCATTACGACCAAGTGGTCAGTGGAATTTACGTTTGCTCAAATCCATGGCTTCGGCGGTGCTCGCGAAATCTTAGAGCTAGTGACGCGGCCCTTGCGGCGCAATCAAGCCCTTCATCAATTGGGATGGGAGCGACTGGTCTAAGCGGGTGAACCCCCACTGGGCAGGGCGGCCAGGGCGGCTTCCAGCGACGGGTGCAGGGATAAAAACTGTTCCAAACGCACCAGCTTGACTGCCTGGGTGACGCGCGGGTTGGTCACGATATACAAATTCCCGCCGGCGGCCTGGAGTTGTTTGGCCGTTTGCACCAGCACGCCTAGCCCCGAACTGTCAATGAATTCAATCTTGCTCAGGTCAATAATGACCTGCTTAGGGCCAGTTTCAATCGCCTGCTGTAGAGCCTTGCGAATATGCTGTTCGGAGAAGGCGTCCAGCATCCCGCTTAGGCGAAAAATCTGGTGGGTCGGCTGAGTTTCTCGCGTCCCCCGCAGGCTAACCGTTAACGACAGATGCTCAGAAATGGTCCCACTCCTTGAAATGACTGTAATCGTTTATCTTAGTACGTTTACTTCAAGACTCGTCAATTTTGACTTGGATAATTGGCCCGGAAGCCGCCAAACGAATGGTCGCGCCGTCCATCAGCTTGATCTTGTCAGTCACCGGTTCACCATCAATGAACGTGCCGTTGGCCCCCAAGCTAAAAAGTTCCCACTGGCCATTCTCGTTGCGCAGCTCCACGTGATGCCGCGAGACCACTGAGCTGAGCAATACCACCTCGTTGTCCGGCGCCCGACCAATCCGGATCACCTTCTCGTCCTTGAAGCACCAATCGCGAATAGAGGTTCCCTGAGCAGGATTCATCAGGCTAAGCGTAATCACGGTCGTTCTCTACAGGTCGCCACTTACACCTTTGCCCCCTATTTTAACCCCTTTCCAGACCAAATCACCCTGGGTGGCGCTCCGGCTTCAAACCGGATAATTCACCCCCAAAAAGTGTTTTTTCACCTGGGGGTTGTCGTAGAGTTCACCAGCCGTTCCCGCCGCCAATATCGCTCCCTCGTACAGGATGTAAGCCCGGTCGGTGATGGCTAACGTATCCCGGACGTTGTGGTCGGTAATCAAAATGCCCAACTCTTGTTGACGCAAGCGGCGAATAATTGTCTGCAACTCCTGCACGGCAATCGGGTCCACGCCCGCGAAGGGTTCATCTAACAACAGAAAATGCGGTCGCGCGGCTAACGCCCTGGCAATTTCCGCCCGTCGTCGTTCTCCTCCCGACACTTGGCCGCCCAGGGTATGGGCTACAGCCTCCAGGCGGAATTCTTGCAACAACTTGTGCAGATACCAACGACGTTCTGGCTCCGGCACGCCTGTCTCTTGCAAAACCAGCAGGATGTTGTCCCGAATCGAAAGCTGGCGAAAGATACTGGCTTCTTGGGCTAGATAGCTAATGCCCAGGCGAGCGCGGCGGTGCATCGGCCAAGTGGTAATATCCCGATGATCCAACCGCACCACCCCCATATCTGGCCGTTCAATGCCGACGATGATGTAAAAAGTGGTGGTCTTGCCCGCGCCATTGGGTCCCAATAAACCCACAACCTCCCCTTGCCTGATGGTCAGGCTGACATCGCGTACCACTGTCCGGCGGCCGTAGGCTTTGTGAATGTTTTCGAGTATAATTTGCATGCCTTGCCAGTCACGGTTACTTCTGATTTATTGTGCCCTGCGAATGAATCAAGTCATCTGCCCTGACCTGGAAGCCCTGAGTGAACAGGCATTGATGCTAGTGGCAGAGCGCGTCCACACCGCCATTGCCCAGCAGGGTCGAGCGACAGTGGTCCTGGCCGGCGGGAGTACACCCAGGCGTTTATACCAGCGGATCGCCCAGCAAAACTGGCCCTGGTCCCAGATTCATGTCTTCTGGGGCGATGAACGGTTTGTTCCCCCGGACCACCCCGACAGCAATTACCGGATGGCCCGCGAAACCTGGTTGGACCATGTCCCTATCCCAGCGACCCATCTCCACCCGATTCCCACCGTACCGTTGACACCGGCAGCGGCAGCCGCAGCGTATGAGCAGGAATTACAGGCGTTTTTTGGACTGCAGCCGGGAGAATTTCCCGTTTTTGATGTGATTTTGCTGGGTATGGGTGAGGATGGGCACACCGCGTCCTTGTTTCCCCATACCGCCGCATTACAGGTGTGCGACCGGGCGGTGACCGTGGGACAAAAGGGCGATGAACCGCGGATTACCCTGACCATTCCCACGCTGAACCTGGGCCGGTGTGTGATGTTTCTGGTCGCCGGCGTCAACAAAGCCGCAGCTTATGCCCAGGTGATGAGCGGTCAAGCCAACGGCGAACGGTATCCGGCAGCGCTCATCCGGCCTCAAAATGGGGAATTGTGGTGGTTTGTGGAAGCAGCCGTGCTAGCAGCGGCCAATCCGTCACCGGAACTTTGACCCCCCAGTGCCCGTCTGAAAGAGCAATTTCCTCGTTAGAATGACAAGCGAACCTTCGCTCCGGCTGTGGTCTGAATCTCCTGTTGTTGCTCGCGGTGAGGAGTTGAGTTTATGCTATTTCGTCCCCTAGCCGGTTGGCCGCTGATTGCCGTTTTGGGCATTGCTGCTGTCGCCCAAGCCAGCCCCACGCCAGGTAACCAGCGCCTGCATGTGCCCCTTCCTCCCAAAGTCAGTCATCCAGTTGCCAAGCCCAGTCCAACCCCGCAACCCATCGCAGCGCCTCCTCGCATCGAAATGCCGACGCCAACGCCAACGGCTGTGAAAGCGCAACGGGTGCTGTACGTTCATCCCACGAGCGGTCAAGATACGCACAACGGCCAGACCCCCCAAACAGCTTTCAAAACCATCACCCGCGCCTTGCAATTCGCTGAACCGGGAACGTTGATTCAACTCGCACCTGGCAAGTACAGCGCCGAAACTGGTGAGAAATTTCCCATCCAACTCAAACCAGGGGTGATCCTGCGAGGAAATGAAGCCACGCGTGGGGAAGGCATCGTTATCGAGGGCGGTGGTCAGTTTGTCAGCCGCCTGTTTGCCCGGCAAAACGCCACTATCCTCGCTAGCGAAAACAGCGTGATTCTCGGCGTGACCGTCACCAATCGTAATGTCCGTGGCACTGCGATTTGGGTTGAGTCCACCAATCCCTTCATCCGCAATTGCACCTTCACCGATAACCACCGGGAGGGCGTTTTTGTCACAGGGGAAGGGATGCCCCGGATTGAAGACAATTTATTCGTGCGCAACGGCGGCAACGGGGTCTCGTTCACCCGCGCTGCCAAGGGGGAGGTGCGGCGCAATTGGTTTATCCAAACCGGGTTCGGCCTGGCCATTGGGGGTGTGGCGTCGCCGCTGGTGGCCGACAATCGCATTGAATATAACGTGGACGGGTTGGTCATCAGCGATGTGGCTCGTCCCATCCTGCGCGGCAACCGCATTGCCTTTAACCGGCGCACCGGGATGGTTGTGATTGCCGGCGCCCAACCAGATTTAGGGAATAGCGCTAGCCCTGGCAATAACACCTTTCACAGCAATGGCAACCACGACCTGCAAAACGCCACCCGCAACGTTGTCTTGACCAGCGTGGGCAACCGGCTCGACATGAACAAGGTCAACGGGCAGGTGCAGGTGCAGTAGGGGTGCGGGCGCGATAGAACATTTCTAACGCTGCCGGGGTGCCCACAAACCGCCAGTGCCAGGGTTCGTAACTAATCCCCTGGGGGTTGTTTTCGGGGAAAGACATTTCAAAGTGAAACTGGGCCGCCCGCCGCTGGAGCCAGGCATAGGCTGCTGTCTGAGCAAAGGTGGGATGGAGATGAGTGTCTGGCCGCTGGCCGTCGCCAATGTCAATTGCATAACCGGTGTGATGTTCGCTGTAGCCAGGGGGAGCGCTCACCTTGGCCCGTTCCTGGACGTGTTGACCCCGTTCGGCTTTTACGTCGTAGAAGATGGCCTGCTGGTCCCGATACGAACGAAATCCCGACAACGGCACCAGTATCACGCCCTCTGCTTGGGCCGCTTGCTGCATCGCTAAAAATGCCCGTGCGGCATCTCGGTGCAGTTTCACCCGCCCATCGGCCGTTACTGCTTGCAAGTCCGCCGGATTCGCCTCTGGATAGGGTAAGTGTCCCAGCAGGTCTGGAGGGGCTTCTGCAGCCGACGGCGATTCCTCCCCAACCGGCAGGGGCCGCCACCACCACCACCCGCCTGCTCCCCCTATCCCTACCAGCAACACGGCTGGAATGACCCACCACCAGCGTTGTCCGGGTGCCGGCGTTTTGACTGTCACTGGCATTTGCCGGCGGGCTTGCGGGATGTCATCTACAGGGGACAACGGTCCACCTCCTCAGGAAACAGCCTGTCTGTTGCGATAATACCGCCAAGCGTTACAACGTGTACTGGAAATCCTCAACGAGCATCCCCGGCGCCAGCGTCCCTCCCAAGCTGCGCTGGTCATAGGTATCCGTCGCGGGAATGAATTCCTGAGTCTGGGTCAGGGCGACCAACCCCTCACCCCAAAAGTGGTAGAGACTGTCATCAAACCGCAAGTTTTCAATTGGGGCGACAATCTCTCCCCCCTCCACCCAAAAACAAGCGTAGCGCGTCATCCCCGTCACGCGGCCAGCGGCCTGGTCGCTCCAGTTCAAGTAATGCAGGTTGGACACATACAACCCCCGTTCCAGCATCGCCAATACCTGCTCGACCGGCATCGTTCCCGGTTGGACTTCGGGCGCCCGCAAGTACTCCCCTTCAACAGCCCCATTGGCCGCTAAGCCGTACTCCTTGGCGGTGCGACTGCTAACCAACGTCTGCGCCAATTGCCCCTGCCGAATAATATCTAGCTGGGCTGGCGCCCAATCCCCCTGGTCGTTGAACTGGGGCACAGGAATCGCCTGGAAATTCTCCCGCAGAGAAAATGCTGACGCCAAGCGTCGTTCCCCCCGGCGCAACGGTAAGAGCGCGCTAACACCCTGTTGCATGGCTGCCTCACTCACGCCGCTCCACGACAGCATCCCCACCAAATCCGCCACCGCCGCCGGTGCCAAGTACGTCCGATAACGACCAGGGGACACGACTTTGGCAGGACGACCCAGTAACGCCAACTGGTTCCGAAACGTCTCTATTTGACTGGCAAACACGGCCTCATCCCAAACCCGGTCAGCATAGTACCCCTTGACCGCCCGCTGCTGCTCGTTAAACAGCGAGTAATCCAAGGTAAAGGTTTCCGTGTAGAACCAGTGGGATTGGCCCGCGCTATCGGCATAGGCCCGCACCTGGGGTCCCGCTGCATACAAACCCGTAAAGTCCAAACCGGCAATTGCCTGGACAATCTGAGGAACCACTGCTGCAGCCGATGGCACCTGACCCGTTTGCGCCACATGACTCTGCGCTGAGCCAGCGGGTAACACCAGAAAGGGATCGAGGGGTAACTGGGGCACCTGCTGCTGTAATGCCGCCACCACCTGCTGCAATTGGGCGATATCCGTCTCCACCACCCCCGTCAAGGGCAACCGGCGATACCCACTACGGCCATCTAGCATCAGCGTGACAGTCAGTTCCGCCTGCTCTACGGTGCCGCCCTGGCGCACTCTGCCGGCATTCCATCGCACAAAATCACTTACCTCTGCTACCAGCTCAGCCCGCCACGCCGCCGTTAACCCTGTCAGGTTTTGGATACAGGCTTCCCAACTCGCCGTTACCGCTGCCACAAAATCCACCATTGGGTTCTGTCAATCACTTCACCTCATTATGCCATCACCGCCGTCATGCCCTAGAAAAACCCTTTTCTGACCCCGTCTTGTCACACATTTTGTAGTACAAAATCAGGGTCTTTATTTGTTGCACATTTATTTCAGATCGCAACTTTTTCTTCATAATGTGTGCCACCACTTTAGGCTGCGTTTTATCTTGTTACCTGTAGTTCATTATTTTCCATAAAAGCCATGAGTCTGGTTGCGCAAGTGATTGCTCAATCGGATGCTGCTGACCGTTTCCTCAGTAGCGCCGAATTGAACAAGTTAGAGGAGTTTTTTAGCAAGGGAGCGTTGCGGATTCAGGTGGCGCAGAAATTGGCAGCCAACGAACGCAAGATTGTGGAAGAGGGCAGCAAGCGATTTTGGGCCAAGTGCCCCAACACGCCGAGCAATCGCGGCGATGCCCAAAAGACCGCGCTATGTCAACGAGACCAGGCGTGGTACATCCGGCTGATTAGCTATTGTGTTCTCGCTGGCAACGACAAACCGCTTGAGGATATTGGCCTCAACGGGATGCGGGAAATGTATGTTTCGTTGGGGGTGCCATTAAATAATCTGCGCATCGCCATGACCAGCCTCAAAGAAGTGACAGCGGGCTTGCTTTCTGCCGAAGAAATGGCCTTAGCTGCTCCCTACTTTGATCGTTTAATCCGTGCGTTCTGAGGTCAATCATTTGCCTTGCTCTCATCTAAAAGCATAAGGATAAATGATTGGCTCTTTTAGAGTTTTGTGCAACCGTTATTGAGGATAGAGGAGACGCCATGCAAGATACGATTACAGCTTTAATTAATCCGGCGGATGCGCAGGGGCAATACCTCAGTGATGCGGCCCTCAATCAACTCCGGCAGTACTTCGAGCGGGGTATGATGCGGGTCAAGGCGGCGGCAACGATTAGCGCGACCGCGAGCCAAATTATCAGCCGGACAGTTGCCAAAAGTTTGCTCTATGGCGACATCACTTTGCCGGGGGGCAACATGTACCCCACGCGTCGCTATGCGGCCTGCCTACGGGACTTGAACTACTTTTTGCGCTATGCCACCTACGCCATGCTGGCGGCTGACCCTTCGATTCTGGATGAACGGGTATTAAACGGTCTCAAGGAAACGTACCAGACGCTGGGGGTGCCCATTGACCGGGTGGTGCAGGCGCTGAATGCGATGAAGGAGGTGCTGAACGAAACAGTCGGCTCCGAAGCGGGACAAGAACTAGCGGGGTATCTCGACCACATCATCGCTGGTCTGTCCTGAATTGGGGTGCGTCTGATATCCCCCTGGCCAACGGGAGCTAGGGGGTGGTTTTTTCGTTGTATGTGCAGGTGTAGTTATGAACAAAACGCAACGCTATCCGTGGTGGGCGGGGAATGCACGCTTGACCGACCTTTCTAACACATTCATTGTGGCCCATGTCGCCCAGGCAGCAATCATCATGTTCTGGGCAGGGGCGATGACGCTGTTTGAATTGGCCCGCTATAACCCCACCCGGCCTATGTATGAACAGGGCCTGATTCTAATGCCTCACCTGGCGACATTGGGATGGGGTGTGGGCGTCGGGGGACAGGTTGTCAATACCTTTCCCTATGTGGCCGTTGCTGCGTTTCATCTAGTCAGCGCTGGCGTGTTAGCCTGGGGGGCTTGGTTCCATTTCACCAAACTACCGCCGAGCCTGGAGATGGTACCCCCACCGGCTGGGAAATTCCATTTCCGCTGGGATGACGAGCGGCAGTTGGGGTTAATCCTGGGCCATCACCTGCTGGTTTTGGGACTCGGAGCCTTACTTCTGGTTCTCAAAGCCACGGTGGGGGGTGGGTTGTACGATGCCACGCTCGGACAGGTACGGACGGTGCAGCCGACGTTGGACTGGGCGACCATTTGGGACTACCGCACCCACTTGTTTGATGTGAATAACCTTGAGGATCTGGTAGGGGGACACGTCTATGTGGCGGTGTTGTTGTTGCTAGGGGGAACCTGGCATATTTTGGTGCCGCCGTTTGGTTGGGTCAAACGTCGTTTCTTGTTCTCTGCGGATGGCATTTTAAGCTACTCCCTGTTTGGCATTGCCCTGGCGGGGTTTGCGGCGTCCTACTACTGCGGGTTCAATACCCTGGCCTATCCAGAGGTATTCTACGGCCCCGCCCTGAAACTCCGGTCGGCGTTTACCCCTGCCTACTACGACCCAACCGGCGCAACGCTGTACTCGACGCGGGTGTGGTTGGCCAATGCCCATTTCTACCTGGCCTTTTTCTTCCTGCAAGGGGGATTGTGGCACTTCCAGCGAGCCATGGGCCTTGACGTAACACAGATGTTCCGGGCGTGGCGCCAGGAGCAGCAGGCTGTATATCAACCTCGTTTCACGTGCAGTGCTTCTCCCTTACCGGAGGTGGTCTATGAACCGCGTTTAACGCCCATGTCGGCTTTGAGGCCTTCAGCAGGAGACGCCCTCTATGAACCGGTGCAAGGAGCAATCCCAGGCTCTCTCACCGACATTAACGGCGTCGCTGGCACCCTCTACCAGGCCATGTACCAGCTCCAGACCTGGGTTTTTTACGAACCGGCAGCAGCTGTGGTCACCCACCCCCGACCTAGCGGCCCGCTCTACGCACCCATCCGTAAACCCATTATGAAAACGACAACCCCGGCCAAAGAAACAAAGGTGACGGAGACTCAACCCCCTGCCATCGCCCCACCCACACCAGTGGTAGAGACTGAGACAGAAGCGCCAACCGCCTAGGAAATGACTTGATTAAACCGGGGTTATGGCGACAGGGAGCCAACGCTTCCTGTTTTTTTATGGCCAACCTCAGGCTCCCAGGATGCAGCCTGACAAACGACAACGGCTTAGCCAGGCCTAACGGATATATTCCTTGAGGATGCTATTGCGGTTGGGGTGACGGAGCTTACGCAGCGCCTTGGCTTCGATTTGCCGGATGCGCTCTCGGGTGACATTAAAGGTCTGGCCGATTTCTTCCAGGGTCTTCATCCGCCCGTCGTCCAGGCCGTAGCGCAGGCGCAATACATCTCGTTCTCGGGGACTCAGGGTATTCAACACCGTCTCCAAATCTTCCCGCAGCAAATGCTTAGCCACTTGGTCTTCGGGCGTTTCCCCATCGGCTTCAATGAAATCTCCCAAACGGGAGTCCTCTTCCTTACCAATCGGAGTTTCCAGGGAAATGGGCAGTTGGGCAGATTTGGCGATAAAGCGCAGTTTTTCAATAGTAATTTCCATGCGCGTGGCAATCTCTTCTTCTGTGGGTTTGCGGCCCATCTCCTGGGACAGGATTTTAGTTGTTTTCTTGATGCGAGAAATCGTCTCGTACAGGTGTACCGGCAGCCGAATCGTGCGGGATTGGTCGGCAATGGCGCGCGTAATCGCCTGGCGAATCCACCAGGTGGCGTAGGTCGAAAATTTATAGCCCTTCTCGTGGTCAAATTTTTCGGCGGCGCGGATCAATCCCAGGCTCCCTTCTTGGATCAAATCCTGGAACGATAGGCCCCGGTTCATATATTTCTTGGCAATGGAGACCACCAATCGCAAGTTAGACTGCACCATTTTTTCCTTGGCGCGATACCCCTGGCGCAGTTGCCGCCGGAACTCATCCACGGGCAGGCCCACCAGTTCGGCCCACTGTTCCTCGGTCGGTGGTTGCCCGTGCTGACGTGTCCACTCATCTCGCTTGCGCTCAAACTCCAACAACACTGAAATTTGCCGCGCCAGTTCTATCTCTTCATCAGCCCGCAACAGACGAATCCGGCCAATTTCCTGGAGATAGAGCCGGATCGAGTCTTCGGTGTAGGGATTTTTCTTGCTCGCTGACCGTTTACGTCCCGACCGGGGGGTATCGACCTCTTCCGCGTCTATGTCATCGTCAAGGTCATCCAGCTCCAAAGTACTCAGGTCATCCCCCGCGGTTTCGTCGTCTAATTCATCGAGGGACGGGTCAGCAAGGGTCGGTAAGACATCATGCACCTGAGTCATCGTGTCGGGTACTCCTTCGACTACAAATACTAAAGCGTAAACAAATGCCCATATTAACAGGGAAGGTTCAGGATGACAGGAGGTAGCTGGCGACCTTCCCCGATGTGAGCAATCCTATTGTAATCCTGACAACAACAAAAGTTGTCTAGTTCCACCCCTGTTTTCCACAATCTGCTCTAAAAATACAGCAAAAGTGTCCCGTAATTGTCACATAACTTTACATTGTCGGCCAGTTAAAGGGGCAGCAGGTCAGTCTGCCGGCTGGGCAACAAGCATCAACCGTCAGTGATGACAGGGGATTGGCTCCTATCATTGCGAAGTCCCGTCCGCTTTCTGCCAAACTAAGGTCGGTCGGCTATAGTGCCTTAAGGGCAAGACTGGGGTATATGGATAAAGAATTAATGGTCTTAGCGACAGCGTTACAGACAGCGGGGGCAGCCGTGCGAAAAGTCGTGGCCGAGGGCTTGCAAACGACTTACAAAACCGGAGATGACCCACTAACGCAGGCGGATTTAGCAGCCAATCGGACGCTACAGGAGCAGCTTTTGGGAGCATTCCCAGAAGACGGCTGGCTCTCTGAAGAAACGCAAGACCAGCCCGAACGGCTACACAAACAGCGCGTGTGGGTGGTAGACCCAATTGACGGCACACGGGAATTGGTCGAGGGCATTCCCGAATACGCACTGTCGGTGGCGCTGGTGGTCGAGCATCAACCTCTGTTGGGAGGCGTGTATAACCCAGCGCGCAATGAACTGTTTTTAGGAGCTGTCGGTCAAGGCGTCACCTACAACGGTCAGCCCGTGCAGGCTAGTCATCCCTTGAGCCATCCACCCCTCGTCCTCGCCAGCCGTTCTGAAGTGCGTCGGGGGGAATGGCAGCGGTTTCAATCTGTGATACAGGTGCAAGCAGTAGGTTCAATTGCCTACAAACTGGCGCTAGTGGCGGCGGGGCGTGCTGATGCGACTTTCAGTCTGGGACCAAAGCACGAGTGGGACATAGCAGGCGGTGTCGCCTTGGTTCTCGCTGCTGGTGGCGTGGTCACCGATGCCCAGGGACAAGCATTGCGCTTCAACCAAATGCCCCCTTTGCTTCCAGGAATCGTAGCAACGACTCAAGAGGCAGCAGGTGTCATCTGGCAGTTGATTGCCAGGGGTAATTAGCGTTATGCAGTTGAACTGCTGAGCAGCGAGACGGCTACAGGGGGTCGCAGGGTCACTCGCCCCCGGTTGTGGTTCTCTAGCTCCCTTCTCCTACACGGACAAAGGCTGGGGGTGAGGGTTACAAAAACCGTCCTAAATTAAGCCTGTAGTGCTATAGGCCACCCTAGTTTACTCAGACTAGGAGAACACTAGAACGGGGCTGCGCCCTGTGCGC
>JANWVM010000258.1 GCA_025056115.1 Gloeomargarita sp. SKYG116 | reverse complement strand
GATTTCATCGTGCTCGCTGGGCATCACCACCCAATCACGGTTGCGAAAACGGACAACGGCTCCGGGGTTCATAGAAATGAATGCTCCGTTGAGGTTTTTGTGCTGCGCGGTAAAGCCACTGACTTCAGCCGCACCTCCGCATAAATTAGCACACAAACTTCACTGTCTCAAACGGCAACTTGCTCGGCACTCGACCCTACTCCCGATTCCTGATGGAATCGCTTCCCTTTCTTGCGAAGGGGAGGGGATGAGTGTGAGGTCAGATACTGCATCTTGAAACAGCAACAATCCCACGCATGCCCAGCATTATCACAAAGCAGTTGGGTTGAGCATCTATGCATTACGCGCATAAAACTCGGCTTTGATGGGCACTTCGAGCAAACCGCTGCGCAAAAGGCGCGCCAAGAAAAAGAGGATTTCAAGGTTCTCGATGTCATGGGTGTTTGGATTGAGGCGCGCAATAATGTCATTGCCGAGTTCTTCGGTTTCTTGCTCTTTGT
>JANWVM010000257.1 GCA_025056115.1 Gloeomargarita sp. SKYG116 | reverse complement strand
TTTTCGGCAGTAATGTCGCAGGCAGGTAGCTCGGTAATCGGGGCGCAAAGTATTGTGAAGAAAATATATTTTCCGCGCCTCATTATTCCGCTTTCAAAAGCCATTTCGGCTTTTGTGGATTTTGGCATCACGCTGCTTTTTCTCTTTGGGATGATGCTCTATCACCAGTATGTGCCTAGTGCAAACGCATGGTGGATTCCATTTTTCATTTTGGCGACGATTTTTTCGGGGCTGGGAATCGGAATTTGGCTCAGCGCGCTAACGATTCGCTATCGCGATCTGCATTATGTTTTGCCGTTTGTAGTGCAATTAGGCACATATGCATCGCCAGTAGCGTATCCATCGTCGCTGGTGCCCGCGGAGTATCATGCGTTTTACTACTTAAATCCGATGGCGGGAATGATTGACGGCATGCGCTGGGCGATGTTTGGCTCACCGATAAACGGTGGAATTTTTATCTCATTTGCCGTAGCTGCGTTTCTATTCGTGACGGGGTATAT
>JANWVM010000256.1 GCA_025056115.1 Gloeomargarita sp. SKYG116 | reverse complement strand
GTCATCACGCCCGTCGAGTTGAAGGAGAAGTTCAATGCGTTTCGCGGCTCGATTTACGGCGTTTCCTCGAACAGCAGAGCGAGCGCGTTTCTGCGTCCGCGCAATCGCGGCAAGGTGAAAGGCTTGTATTTGGCGAGCGGAAGCGCGCATCCGGGCGGCGGCGCGCCGATGGTTACGCTTTCGGGCAAATTCGCGGCGGAACTCTTGACGCAAGATTTCGAGACGCGCTAAATCCCCTTGCCAACTTCTCTCGCTTTTTCCCAAGTTTCGTTCATTTCCCGTCGTTTTGGCTCGTTTGGAGTTTTTTCCTTTTCTTCATATTTTAGATTAAGTCTAAATAAGAGAATTGGGAGAACAAGCGATGCAAACGCGATCAACCAAAAGAGTGGTTTGCCAAACGGCGAGCGGCAGCGTGATTTGCGACGCGGGTTGCGCCGTCATTCAAGTGGAGTTTGGAAATTTGCTTTTGCGATTCGACTTTAACGGCTTCGCGGCGTTCAA
>JANWVM010000255.1 GCA_025056115.1 Gloeomargarita sp. SKYG116 | reverse complement strand
CGCACAATCTGGTCACAGGGCAGGGCAGCGGTCAACCGGATGAAGCGCGCGTTGCCGTACTCGGCGTCAAACAGCCCCAGCCCGCAATAGGCGGAGCGGCGACACACCTGCTCCAGCTGGTGCGCCATGACCGTTAGCGGGTCGCGGTTGCCGGGGATACGCTCATGCAGCAGGGGTAACGCCCAACTCCCCTGGGCTTCCGGCACCCACGCCAGCGTCGAATAGCCTTGGCCCACCGTCGTCGGTGGGGCACCGGGGATGGGCGTGGGCTGGTGTTCGACGGTTCGGTCACGCAAGGTTTTGGCGTTCAGCCGTGGCCAGACAGTGTGGTCGCCCATCCACACCACCCGCTGCTCCGGCGAAGCGCTCACTTCGGCCAGAGACACGTCCAACAGGCTGAACCGATCCGGTTGACCATCCTGCACGGCTTCGTACAGGCTCGGCCAACGGCGGCGAAAGGCGGGGGGGTTTATTTCAATGCGGCAGTGGTTCCCCGTATTC
>JANWVM010000254.1 GCA_025056115.1 Gloeomargarita sp. SKYG116 | reverse complement strand
ATGTGTAATTCAAGGATTGTCTAAAAAGCCCCTCCTGACAATTACGTTAACTTGCTAACAAGCCCAGCTATGCATCAAGGATTCATAGCATATAAAAATTCACGATTACAGTACAATTAAACATTGCTTAAACATTACTACTGCTGCAGAGATACGCATGAAAATAATTTCCAAGCAATTAAAGAATTGCAAAGGGCTATTTTAAATTTAAACAAACTTGTTATTTATTTTTAAAAAATTTTTTATTATAAGTAAGCCTTTTATTGTTTGGTTATAGAAATAGCAAAAATTTTATTTAGGGAGCGTTTATTTGAAGCGCAAGTATTTAAACCTAATAAATATGGTAATAAATTTACATTGGGATGATATTATATACAAAATTCAGAGTTTTGGAGGAATATCAACTTACTGGAAGGAAATAACATCAAGAATTGCGAAAAATAAAAAATTTAATATATATCGCAGTGGAGGAAATGAATTTTTTCGATATTTTCCAGTGCC
>JANWVM010000253.1 GCA_025056115.1 Gloeomargarita sp. SKYG116 | reverse complement strand
AAAGAAAAAGAGACCCTCCACGCACGCCGCAAAGCAAATAAGATTTTCTAAAAATTGTCGCCTTTTTGCGTCCGTATCCAGTTTATCTAAGTGATAAATTGAGTCCATATACTTGAAGCAAAAATCGGCTTTGAGTTTGACCGACGGCACGTTTTGATACGCGGCAAAGGCTTCCTGCCGCTCCCGAATGTCAGGAATATAGTTGTCAACAAGCAAAAGGTATGTCTCTACATGCTGCATTTCGTCAAAAAGAACTTTGCCCAAAAACATTCGGTATTCGGGAGAATTAATGTGCTTATAGAGATTGAGGACGAGATTATGACCCACGATATTATCCGCCGTCGCAAAAAACGCCACGAGACGCTTAATGAGGTGCGCTTCCTTTGGCGAGACTTTGTCGCGCAAGTGTTCATAATCGAGCGAGAAATCCAGCTCGTCCGTCGTCCAGATGTTTTTAATAGAATCTTTGTAAAGCTTGAAGAACTGCGGATATTTCATCGG
>JANWVM010000252.1 GCA_025056115.1 Gloeomargarita sp. SKYG116 | reverse complement strand
CGCAATCGATGCCATCGCCACCGACCACGCCCCGCACGCTTGCCACGAAAAAAACTGCGGCATCGCCCAAGCGAGCTTCGGAATCGTCGGGCTTGAAACATCAGTCGGATTGACCTTCGGACAACTCGTTCACAAAAACATCATCTCCGCATATCGCGCCATCGAATTGCTCTCGACGAACCCGCGCCGCTTGATGAACTTGCCGCCGATTCGTTTCGAAATCGGGCGCGAAGCCAATCTTTCGTTCATCGATCCCGACGCGGAGTGGGTGGTGGACACGTCGCAACTTCAATCGAAGTCAAAAAACTCGCCGTTCAAAAACTTTCGCTTGAAAGGCAAGGCGATTGGCGTGGCATGCAAAGGAAAGGTTTGGCTAAACGATTAAAACGGAGCGCGACTGGCGCAGTTTTGGCGCAATCAGATTTTTCGCAAAGCGATGAAATCCGTCATCAACTTTTTCAGCGAAATTGGCGAAACGTTCATCTTGCTGTGGGGCGTGATG
>JANWVM010000251.1 GCA_025056115.1 Gloeomargarita sp. SKYG116 | reverse complement strand
CCATTTCTTGCGCAAACCATTCCGCTCTTTGAACTCAAAAAGCTTAGCATTCAAAAGTTGAAATTTGATGCGCCTGCATTGATTGATACCATTTTGTGCGATACAAAGAGAAAGGCTCTTATTCGGGCAAACGCGAAAACAACCCTGAATCCGTTTTGGCAACGCTCATCGCTGATTTAAACTTGACTTACGAGACAGGCGATTTAAGCGAACTCATCGAAAACGCGCCCGACGCGAAACGCGCGATGGATTTCATTATTCCAAGCAAGCGTTCTCCAAAAGTCGTCGTTGAGAGTTCGTTTCTCGTTACGACTTCATCAGGGCAGGGCGACAAATCAAAAACGGAGATTTCCGTTCAAGCGTTGGTTCGGCGGCACTACCCAAAAACGAAGTTTGTTGGCTTCATAGATGGGATTGGTTGGTATGTGCGCAGACAGGATTTGAGGCGAATGGTCGCCGCATACGACGACAATGATTGACCGCTACCTTGACGACATCATCCAA
>JANWVM010000250.1 GCA_025056115.1 Gloeomargarita sp. SKYG116 | reverse complement strand
GGTGTCCCGAGCGGACGCTCTTTGACGTTGCAAAATGCCACCACCATCACAGTTGAGCGGGGCTTTGTCAATACTAACAACCTGAACTTCACCATCCAAGCGACCAGCACCGCCAATGTAAGTTTAGTGCCAACGGAATCCTTAACCCTCAATGGGGGCAATTTATTCATTAGCGCCCCTACCGTCAATTTACAGTTTAACTCCCTTGCCCAGATTGAAAATACGAATAATAACGTGGCGGTAGGGCCAAGCAACCTCGTGTCAGGAGCAGGCAATCGTGTCTACGGAAGTACCAACTCAGTTACAGGCAACAATAATGTTGTCTATGGCAACAACAATGCGGTTTTCGGGAATAACAACACAGTCAATGGCAGTAGTAACACAGTGGGAGGCTCAGGGAATAGTATCGGGGGACCGATACCGACGGGCAGTTTTAGTATTGGTGGGGTGAGCTACAACAATACATCCCCCACGTTGACACCCCCTAGCTTACTGCCACCCTATT
>JANWVM010000024.1 GCA_025056115.1 Gloeomargarita sp. SKYG116 | reverse complement strand
CCGCAACTGTACCTGCGCCTCGAACGCCAGGTGATCTGGGGCTTGCCAGCGGTGAATGCCGCCTTGTTCACCATCCGCACCTATTTCCGAGATGTCAATGTCCTGCGGCGCGACCCTAGGTTGTGTACGCTGTTGCAGCAGGCCATTCGGTCTATGTCGCCCCCATCGCTTGCTTATAAAGGATTAGCCGCGCATTGGCAAGAAATTCTGGCCTGGTTGGGGGCGGGTTCTGCACAATAAAAGAAACGCTTTTGGGGGGTTTCTCTCATGGTCGCGACGCCGCCCCGTGATGTGCAGACGGTACCGATTGCTACTGATACCTGGGTATTGCGCTCGCGCAGTTGGCAACGGTTGCGCTTTGAAATGGAATACGCCCTGGAACGGGGAACGACAGCCAACAGTTACCTGATTTACGGGGACAAAATCACCCTGATGGACCCGCCGGGGGAAACCTTTACGGAACTGTTTTTGACGGAATTGCAGCGTCATGTTGCCCTGGACCAGATTACCTACGTGATCTTGGGCCACATCAACCCCAACCGGGTGGCGACCCTCGCGCGGCTCTGGCAATTGGCGCCCCAGGTCACCTTTGTCTGTTCCAATCCCGGCGACCAGACCCTGCGGTCCTTACTGGCGCAACGCCTGCCGGAGTTGACGGCGCAACGGCCCCCCCAAACGTTGGTTATTCGGGGTGAAGAAACGCTGGATATTGGCCGGGGGCACGTGCTGGAGCTAATTCCCATTCCCACGCCCCGTTTTCCCAATGGGTTGGCCACGTTTGACCCCAGCACGGGGCTGCTGTTTTGCGGCAAGTTTTTCAGCGCCCACCGCTGCAGCGACCAGGTGTTTGACGAAGGCTGGGAGGCGCTCCAGGAAGACTACCGCTACTACTTCGACTGCATCCACGCGCCCCAGGTGCGGCAAGTCGAACAGGTGCTGGAACGGCTAGGCCGCTGGCGGGCGACGTGCTACGCCAATGGGCACGGCTCCCTGGTGCGCTACCACGTGCCGGAGTTGACCTATCTCTACCGGCTCTGGTGCGAGCGGCAAAGCGGCTACGACTTGACGGTGGCGCTGCTGTATGCGTCGGCCTACGGCAATACGGCGACCCTGGCGCAAGCGATGGGGCGGGGCTTGACCAAAGGGGGCGTGCGGGTGGAGTCCCTGAACTGCGAATTTGCCAGTCCCGAAGAAATCCGCCAGGTGGTCAGCCAGGCGCAGGGGATCATCCTGGGGTCGCCTACGCTCGGGGGACACGCGCCCACGCAGATGCAGACCGCCCTGGGCATTGTCCTGGAACAGGCACCACGCACGGTGCTGGTGGGTGTGTTTGGTTCCTATGGCTGGAGCGGCGAAGCCGTGGACCTTCTGGCCGGGCGGTTGCGGGATGCGGGCTTCCCCTTCGGCTTTGAACCCATCCGGGTGAAATTTGCCCCCACCGACGCCGACTTGCAGCGCTGCGAACAGACCGGCACGGATTTTGCCCAGGCCCTGCGCCAGAAACAACGGCGACAAGTCGCCCGTCCCACCGATGCCCAAGCCGCCCGTGCCGAACAAGCCATGGGCCGAATTGTGGGTCCCCTGTGCGTTTTGGCGGCCCGCCGGGGCGAACTCACCAGCGGCATGCTGGCAAGCTGGGTGTCCCAAGCAACTTTCAACCCGCCTGGCATCACCGTCGCCGTGGCCAAAGACCGGGCGGTGGAGTCCCTGCTGCATGTGGGCGACCGGTTTGTGCTGAACATCTTGCCGGAAGGGAGCACCCTCCCCCGTCATTTCCTGAAACCCTTTGCGCCAGGGGAAGACCGGTTTGCCGGGGTGGCTACCACTACCACCGCTGACGGGTGCCCGATTCTCACCGATGCCCTGGCCTATCTCCACTGCCAGGTGGCCCAGCGCATGGAGTGCGGCGACCACTGGGTGATTTACGCTGTGGTGGATGAAGGCAAGGTGCTCAATCCCAGCGGCATCACCGCCGTCCATCACCGCAAATCCGGCAATCACTATTGATGCGCTGGCGGGGGCGTCTGGAGCACCTGGGCAAGATTCAAACCGAGCGTCCGGTCTGCCTGCTGGAGAAACTGCTGCACCATCTCGGGGTAGGCCCGCATCAGGGCGCTCAAGGTCTGCCCCTGGCCACTGTCAATCACATGCACTTGACCCACTTGCAATTTCTGGGGCACTTGGGCGGCGGTTGCCAGGAGTGTCTCCAGTTGCTGGATGAGCAGGATGGCACTGGCGTCCTGGCCGTATTCTTGCCACAGGGCGTTGAGCATCTCTGTCACCGTCGCCGTGGCCTTGGCATTGGCCGCCAACTGCGCCGCCTGTCCCCGGGCGAGAAACTCCTGGGCTTGGCGTTGCGCCTGGGCGGGGAGCACCACATCAGCTTCCAGGCGTAACCGTTCCAACTCCGCCCGTACCGCTTGTAACTCCTGTTCGGCCTTGGCGCGGGTCTCCTGGGCAATGGCTTCGGTGCGTTCTTCTTCCGCCCGCGCTTGCAATTCCAGTTCCGCCTTGCGCTTGCGGTGTTCGTTTTGTTTTTGCTGGATAGCCGCCTGGGCTTCTTTCTGGGCCACTTCCGCTGCGCGACGACTTTCAGCGACCGCCGCTTCTGCTTCCCGTTCCGCGTTGGACTCAGCGATTTGGGCATCCCGCAACATCTCGGCAATTTGCCGCCGCCCAATCGAGTTCAGGTAATCCACCTCGTCCGAGACGCTCTGGATTTTCAGCGTGTCCAGTTGCAGTCCCAATTTCGCCAAATCCCGTTCCACGAAGCGGGAAATCCGGTCGGCAAATTGCAAACGGTCTTCGTTGACCTGCTCCGGTGTCAGGGTGGCCACCACCCCTCGTAAATTCCCCTCGAGGGTTTCCTTCGCGACGCGGATAATTTCCTCCCGTTTCCGGCCCAAAAACCGTTCAATGGCGTTGCCCACAATCTCCGGGTCGCTGGATACCTTGATATTGGCAATGGCTTGAATTTGCAGAGGAATGCCGCCAGCGGAATAGGCGTTTTTCACCTCTACCTGCACCGGCATCGTCGTCAAATCCATACGCTCCACGCTCTCTAGGATGGGAATACGAATGGCCGCGCCGCCAAACACCACCCGGTAACCCACCTTTTGGCCGCTGCGCAAGCGATGTTCCCGCCCCGAAAAAATGAGAATCTCGTTGGGGTTGCAGATGTAAACAATCTGGCTCAGGAGCACCAGGGCAATGACCAGGACAAACAAGGCAATGAAAGCGGCTATTAAAACACTTCCGACGCCAGCGCTTACCTGTCCCACTTGCGCCTGCGCCGGTCGCGCCAACACAAGTCCCAGCACACTCAAACCCAAGAACCCGTACCGACGCATTCTCCCTGGCCCTCCTGCGTTTGTCTCCAGGGTATCACGCCCTAGGGATGCACCGTCCCGTCGGGCATCACCGCGCCGGTCAAATTCGCGCCCGTCAGATTGGCCCCCCGCATACTGGCCCCCGCCAGGTTCGCGCCGGCGAGATTGGCTCCCGTCAAATTCGCCCCCCGCAAAATCGCCACCACCAGAAATGCGCCCGTCAAGTCGGCTCCCGCCAGGTTCGCGGAGTGGAGATTGGCTTCCGTGAGATTGCTGTGGGCCAAAGAACACCCCTGCATCTGGGCCTTGAGCGCATCCACCCCCCGCAAGTAGGCCCCCTGCAAATCCGCTCCCTGCAGTTGCGCTTCCCCCAGATTGGCAAAAATCAAGTCTGCTTCCCGCAGCGCCGCCCGGTTGAGTCGTGCCCGCACCAGGTTACAGCGACAGAGAATTGCCCCCGTGAGATTGGCCTCCGTCAAATCCGCCTCAAACAAGTCGGCGCGGTAGAGATTAGCCCTTTCCAGGACAATCCCCGGCAGTGCCAGCCCGTGCAAATCCACTCGGTTCAAGTCCACCCGCCGGAAATGCCGTTCCCCCTGGCGATAGCGCTCTTGCAATTGTTCCGCCGTCAGTTGCCACTCACAGCCCGATGACATACTTGCGCCATTCCTGGTTGGAACCGCCCCGCAGGTGCTTGCTGACCTCAAAGTACAGACTGCTGTGGGGCCGACGGGGGCGCTGTCGCAGGGTTAACCGGGCTTCCTCCGGCGTGCGATTGCCCTTTTTGATATTGCAGCGCACACAGGCCGTGACGATATTCTCCCACGAGTCATCGCCCCCCCGCGATTTGGGAATGACGTGGTCTAGCGTCAAATCATCGCCCGTATAGCCACAGTACTGACAGGTGTGACCGTCCCGGTGCAACACATTCCGGCGCGTCAGGGGAATCTCCTTGTGGGGAATATTCACGTAATGGCGCAGGCGGATCACCGTCGGCAAGGGGAAATTCGGGTAAATGACTTTGCCATTGTGCTCAACTTGCTCCGCCTTGCCCTTGAGTACCAAGACCGCCGCCCGTTTCCAGGTGGTAATGTTCAACGGTTCATAGGACGCATTCAGCACCAGAACCTTGCCCATGACTCCCCAAGCGCCGGGTTCGTAAAGATATTAACACACAAAGCATTAAGACTGTTTAAGAAACGCGGTAGGCATCGGGGCCATTGGCCAGCGCAAACGCTAGGGAATCGCGGGGATTTTTTCCCATCCCCAACAGATGCACTGTCAAGGCAGTCACGGCAATCCCAAACGATACTGCTGTCACCCCCTGCAACCCCAGCACCTCGAGTCCCCGTCCCACCAGCGGCCCCGCCAGGGCAATTCCCAGGTCAAAGCCTCCCAAGCACAGCCCAAAACTCCGGCCTCGCTCATGCAGGGTTGAACGGTCGGCAATCAGGGCCGCCATCCCCGGAATCAACAACCCCGCTCCCATCCCTTCCAACACAGCCGCCAGCAAGAGTCCCGGCACCCCTGGTCGGCTCCCCAGCGTCAGCATCGCCAGGCAATAGCACCCCAAACTGGTCGTAATCCACCGGCCCCGGCCCCAGCGGTCCGCCACCCGCCCCAGCAGCAACCGCACCGAAAAACTCGCCGCTGCCACCGCCGTGTAAAACAACCCCGGATTCAAGGGCAACCCCTGGCGCTTGATAAACAGCGGAATAAAAATCTGCAACCCGCCAAACAACAAGCCCACCAGCAAAAACACCAGCGCCGGCGTGCGTAAACGGGGCGTGAGCAAGAGACCCCAAGACAAGGACGGCACTGGCTCAGACAAACGACGGGGCGGTTCCTGCACCCCCCAAGTACAGAGCGCCCAACTCAGGGTTCCCAGCAGCGCCGACAGCCCAAATAGCAGGGAATACTGACCCTGCTCCGCCAGGTAGCCGCCAATCGCCGGTCCCAAAGCCACCCCCACCGGTTGCGCCAGCGTCATATACCCCAGAATCCGTCCCCGTTGCGCAGGCGGCGCCAAATCCGTCACCAACGCCAGATACGCCGTGGCAAAAGCCGCCACACTCAAGCCGTGATAGGCCCGCAGCACAAACAGCACGGGTATTTGCCGCCAGCAGAGATAGCCCCAGGGAGCCGTCGCCAGCACTAGCAACCCCAATTGAATCCCCCGTTTGCGCCCCTGGCTATCCGTCCACCGTCCCACCGGCTCCCGGAACAGCAACATCCCCAGGGCAAACGCCCCGATCACCCAACCAATCTGCCCGTCGCTGGCTCCCACCACCTCCGCCAAATACAACGGCAACGTCGGCAGGAGTAACGTCAACCCCGACCAAAACAGCAATGCCGATCCGAACAGCCGTCCCCAGACGCCGTGGAACACCCCGCCTCCTGTCGCACGCAATTGTTAACAATTGTATCGAGTTAGGCAAAAGCAGTACGACTTCGGCCTAAGGGGTGCAGCGACTACAATGGAAAATGTGCGCTCAGGATGGGAAAACGATGGAATTTGTGACGGTGACCACAGCGCCCCAGGATTGGACGGGTGACTTGCTGTGCGTGGGCTTTTGGCAGGATGAGGTGGCACTGACTGGGGATGTCGCAGCCCTCAACGACCGGCTGGGGAACGCCTTGCAGGAATTCCTGGACGAGACTGAATTCAAGGGCAAGCCTGGTCATGCGCAGGTGGTGCGCCTCGGGGCTGGCAGTCCCGTGAAAAAACTTGCTCTGGTGGGACTGGGCAAGCGCAACGGCAGCTATCTAGAACCCTATCGCCAAGCCGCCGCCGCCAGCGCCAAAGCCGCCAAAACCCACAAGGCCCGGCAGTTGGGGTTGTACGTCCCGCCGACCGACCAGCCCGCGGATGCCCTGACCGCCGCCTTGACCGAAGGGATGTTGCTGGCGCTGCACCAGGACAACCGCTTCAAATCCGACCCGGAAGACAAGCCACCCGTGCTGGAACGGGTGGAATTTCTCAGCATTTCCGGCGGGCAAGCCGGCATTGAGCAGGCCCAAAAGGTGGTTTCCGGCGTCATCCTGGCGCGGGAGTTGGTCAATGCGCCGGCGAGTGTGGTCACGCCAACCACCCTGGCGGAAACGGCCCTGTCCCTGGCGCAAACCTACGGGTTTAATGTCACCATCCTGGAGCGCGAAGATTGCCAGCGGTTGGGGATGGGGGCCTTTTTAGGGGTTGCCCAGGGTTCGGATACCCCGCCCAAGTTCATCCATCTCACCTACACCCCCGCCGTCACGCCCAAGAAACGCCTGGCAATCATCGGCAAGGGGTTGACCTTTGACTCCGGCGGCCTGAATCTCAAAACCCAGGGGGGCATTGAAACCATGAAGATGGACATGGCCGGAGCAGCGGCAGTGCTGGGGTGCTTTAAAGTCCTGGGGCAATTGCAGCCGCCCGTGCAGGTGCACGGAATCATTGCCGCGACAGAGAACATGATCAACGGCCATGCCCTGCACCCGGGGGACATCCTCACCGCCAGCAACGGCAAGACTATTGAAGTCAACAACACCGACGCCGAAGGCCGTCTCACCCTGGCCGATGCCCTGGTCTATGCCGAGAAGCTGGACGTGGACGCCATCGTGGATTTGGCAACGCTGACGGGGGCCTGTATCGTGGCGCTGGGGGACGACATTGCCGGCCTGTGGAGCACCAGCGATGACCTGGCTAATGAACTGCTCCAGGCCTCCAGCGCGACGGGTGAAAAAATCTGGCGGATGCCCCTGGAAGACAAGTACTTTGAGAGCATGAAATCCCCGATTGCCGATATGAAAAATGCAGGGGGGCGCAGTGCTGGTTCGATTACGGGCGCGTTGTTCCTGAAGCAATTTGTACAGAAGACGCCCTGGGCGCATTTGGATGTGGCTGGCCCGGTGTGGAGTGAAAAGGGCAACACCTATAGCGGTCCAGGGGCGACGGGGTTTGGGGTGCGCCTGCTGGTGCAATGGCTGTTGAACCAGTAGGTGCGTCATGCCCTGCGACGGCGCAGTGATTGAGTTACACCCCAGCGTAGGTCGCAACCGGCTTATCCTGCATATCAACGGCGTGACCTCCACCCCGGACAAGCAACAGCGGGATATCCAAGCCCTGCAACGGATGGCGCCCGATGCCCATGTACGGGGTGTCCACAACGCTAGCAGCGATTGGCAGAGCGACGTCCTAGAGAGCATCCTGGGGCGTTCGGAACTGTGGCAATACCAGCAGCCAACCCCCGCTGCTGAGCAACGCCTGGCCAATTACAGCCGCCTGTTGCAACACCTGTTGAACCAACCGGATTTACCGCCCGATGCGGATTTACGGGACTATCTCCCCCAAGCTGCCACTGGCGCTGGTCTTTTAGACGGCGAACTGTTGCGACAACTACCCTTTATCAACCAACTCACCTGGCCCGATTGGCTCAAGTACTTCTACGGCGATTACCCGGCGGGAGCTTCCTGTGCAACCTTGCGCTTGGCCTACGAGCTGGCCCAGGGGATTCACGCCGGCGTCCCGATCCTAGTGGCTGCCCACAGCCAGGGACTCATCATCACCGCGCTGGCGACCTACATTCTCACCCACTTTTTTGGGGACTACACCCGCTGGCAGGAGCAGATTTTCATCCTCGGCTACGGCCCGGTCATCTTGCTGGAAGAATTGCCGCCAGGGTTGCGCGGTCAGACCATCCTCATCCAAGACCGGCACGACCTGGTGGCCGAAGCCTTTAGCAACATGCGCTACACCGACTTTTGGAACGTCCTGCAAACCCAGGTTTGGCGCACCATCCAACGCCTGCATCAACTCCCCCAACTGGCCCGCCCCGATAGCCACCACAGCGCCGGTTACTACCTGGGACTCTTAGACACTCCCGCCAGCCGGCGCGCCGGGGAACTAATGCAATACTTTGTCAGTCAAGAATGGCATTGCAGCCCCGTGATTCAGCGCTTTCGGGGTATTCGGTTTATCCTGGAAGACCTGGTGCCGGGGGGCGCGTTGGCCCTGAGAAATTAGCCAAACTGAACGCCAGTAGCCCTTTCGCCCTTTTTGCCTTAGAAATTCTTATCAATCTCCCCCGTGACAAACCCCGTACCCTACTGATATAGTGAACTCAGTGTGTGTGAGGAGCGAACCAGGAAAGGCACCGAGACGAAACACGGCCAGTCGTCGGTGTCTTTTCTGCTTTTTATGCCAAGGCTTTTCACCGCGCGCAACCCCTGCATGGATGGGTTTATCAACCTGTACAAACCAGCAGGTCTAACGTCCCATGACTGCGTGACCAAAATTCGGCGCTGGTTGCGGGAGCGGCGTGTTGGCCATGGGGGGACGCTCGACCCTCTTGCGACAGGTGTGTTACCGATTGCGGTTGGACGGGCGACCCGATTGTTGACGTTTCTACCAGCAGACAAACGCTACCGGGCGCGGGTGCGGTTTGGGGTGCAAACGACCACGGATGATTTAGCGGGTGACCTGGTGACGCAGCAGCCGGTGCCGCATTTGACCCTGGCGACCGTCCAGGCGGTGTTACCCGAATTCATTGGGGTCATTGCCCAGAAACCCCCAGCGTTTAGCGCCATCCATATCCAAGGACAACGGGCCTACGACTTGGCGCGACAAGGACAGGCGGTGGATTTGCCCGAGCGGTCGGTCGAAATCTATGATCTAGCCATCCGAGATTGGCAAGGCGGGGATTTCCCCGAGTTAACCCTAGACGTGCATTGCGGGAGCGGGACGTACATCCGGTCGCTGGCGCGGGATATTGGGCAACGCTTGGGCATCCCGGCGACGTTAAGCGCTCTGGAGCGCACCGCCAGCGGTGGCATGGACATCACCCGGAGCCTGACGCTGGAGCAATGCTACGCCCATTGCCAAGCCGGGGACTGGCAACTAGACCCTTTAGACCATTACCTCCACCATCTACCGGCAGTCACGTTGACCCGCGCCCAAGCCCAACGGTGGTGCTATGGCCAACCTCAGGACGGGCCAGTGCAGGCATCCCCCTGGTGGCGGGTGTACGATGAACAAGGACATTTTTTAGGGATTGGCCAACGGACGAGGGAGCAGACGCTGAAACCGCACCTCGTTCTGGCTGATCCCCGTTCCGCGTGTTAGTGGGCAGCGATGGATTCTGCGTCCGTGTGCGGCGACCCTTCCCCTCGCCGGAATCCCCAGCACTTTTGGGGTTGTCTTTCCCAGGAAGAACGGCAACGCTGGCTCAACCGGCTACAGTCGCTCTATCACCAAATTATTCTCCTGTACTTTCGCGATGACCCCCACTTGCCCGAGCGGATCGCCGAGTTTACCCACCTGGCCTACCTGATTAACTTGCCCGTGTCAGAAATTCTCGGGATTCATGTGCAATTCATGGATGAGCTAACCAAGCAGCTAAAATTAGAAGGGCGCAGCGAGGAGTTGGTGTTGGATTACCGGCTGACCCTGATTGATGTGATTGCCCACCTGTGCGAGCGCTACCGCCGTGCGTTGACCGAGATACCACCTGCAGGAGAAACCCCATGAATCGTCGCACCAAAAAAGTTTATATTCTCAAGCTGTATGTGGCCGGTAACACGCCTAATTCTGTGCGGGCTTTAGCCACCTTGCG
Organism: Gloeomargarita sp. SKYG116; assembly: GCA_025056115.1. Taxonomy (GTDB): domain Bacteria; phylum Cyanobacteriota; class Cyanobacteriia; order Gloeomargaritales; family Gloeomargaritaceae; genus Gloeomargarita. Next base: position 24,582 of record JANWVM010000024.1, on the reverse strand, counting down.
AGACATTTTAGCGACGGAATTTAAGGGAGTTTACACGCTCAAAGTGATTGACATTTTGGCCAATCCCCGGCTAGCGGAAGAAGATAAGATTTTGGCGACGCCCACCCTCGCGCGGATTCTTCCCCCACCGGTGCGGCGGATCATCGGCGACTTGTCCGACCGGGAAAAGGTCTTAATTGGCTTAGACCTCTTGTATGATGAATTGGTGGAAGAAGAACAAACATCAGAGAACTCAGGATAACTATGGCCGACGGAAAGACCACCCCAGTGGGTGTGCAAAAAATTCGGACGTTAATCGAAGGGTTTGACGAAGTCAGTCACGGGGGATTACCGGCTGGGCGCTGCACGATTGTCAGTGGGACGTCGGGCACAGGAAAAACCATTTTTGCCCTGCAATTTCTCTACAACGGCATCATTCACTTTGATGAACCGGGTATTTTTGTCACCTTTGAAGAGTCTCCCGAAGATATTATTAAAAATGCGCTGAGTTTCGGTTGGAATCTCCAGGCGCTCATTGACCAGGGCAAACTGTTTATTTTAGATGCATCGCCAGAACCAGAAGGGCAACAAATTATTGGCGATTTTGACCTGTCAGGGCTGATTGCTCGCATTGAATACGCCGTGGAAAAATTCAAAGCCAAGCGGGTCTCGATTGACTCCGTGACGGCCATTTTCCAGCAATACAGCGCCAACAATGGAGCTTCCATGATCCGCAACCAGCTTTTTATCCTGGTGTCCCGCTTGAAGAAGCTCCAAGTCACCACGGTCATGACCACCGAGCGAATTGATGAATACGGCCCAATTGCCCGCTTTGATGTAGAAGAGTTTGTTTCCGATAACGTCGTGATCCTGCGCAATGTTTTAGAAATGGAACGGCGACATCGCACGATTGAAATTCTCAAGTTGCGCGGCACGACCCACATGAAGGGGGAATATCCGTTTACGATTACCAATGAGGGCTTGAGTATCTTCCCGCTGGGGGCCATGCAACTGACACAACGGTCATCGAATGTGCGGGTCTCGTCGGGGATTCCCAAGTTGGACGAGATGTGTGGTGGCGGCTTTTTCAAAGACTCGATTATCTTGGCCACGGGCGCAACTGGTACGGGCAAAACCCTGTTGGTCAGTCGCTTTTTGGAACATGCTTGTCAACGGGGGGAGCGGGCGTTGCTGTTTGCCTATGAAGAATCTCGCGCGCAACTGGCTCGCAATGCGTCGTCGTGGGGTGTGGATTTTGAACGGTTTGAACGCCAGGGATTGCTCAAGATCATTTGCGCCTATCCCGAATCCACGGGTTTGGAAGACCATTTACAGATCATCCGCTCGGAAATTTCTAGTTTTCGGCCATCGTGCTTTGCCATTGATTCCCTATCTGCTTTGGCGCGAGGGGTGAGCAACAATGCCTTCCGGCAATTTGTGATTGGGGTGACGGGGTTTGCCAAGCAACAGGAAATCACGGGCTTTTTCACCAATACCCTTGACCAGTTTCTGGGGTTACATTCGATTACCGAATCCCACATTTCCACCATCACAGACACGATTCTGCTGCTGCAATATGTGGAAATCCGGGGCGAGATTTCGCGGGCGATCAATGTGTTCAAAATGCGGGGGTCGTGGCACGACAAGGGGATTCGGGAGTATGTGATTACTGACAAAGGCCCTGATATTCGCGATTCTTTCCGCAATTTGGAGCGCATTATCAGCGGGTCGCCGACGCGGGTGGCGGTGGACGAAAAAGCGGAGCTGTCGCGGATCATGCGGGGGGTACAGAATCCCGATAATCCCAGTTAGAGAGCGGTTGCCCCAGTTGCGTGAGATTGAGCACCCAACCGCCGGTGACCAAATAGACGTGACCCGCCTGCGCGCCGATTGTTTGGACCAGTTCCCCTAGCCGGTCGCGGAACAAACGCCCTGATGGGTAAGCAGGTACAACGCCCCACCCCACTTCTTCCGCCACCAAAATCACGGGACTGGTAAGCGCCATGAGCGTTTTCACCCATTGACTTTGCAAGAATTGCCACTCCCTATCCGGCATCTCCAAAAATTGGGCGACCCAGGTGCCGAGGGAATCCACCAGCAAGCAGGTCTGGGGCGGTGGTTGCGCGCACAGGGCGACCAAATCCACAGGCGGCTCCAGCGTTTGCCAGTGGGGGGGACGGCGCTGGCGATGGGCTTGAATCCGGGCTTGCCACTCTGCATCGTTCGGATCAGCATCGGCGGTCGCCACGTACAGCACGGGTAAACCGGATTGGTCAGCCAGATGCTCCGCCCAGCGACTTTTGCCGGAACGACTGGGGCCGGTTACCAGGGTGAGATGGGGGTTACGCACCATCGCGCAGCAGGTTTCCCAAGACGGTTCCCAGGTGCTGGGCCAACTGCTGGGGATGCACGCTCAATTCACTCTCGCGCTGGGCCAACCACACCCCCGTCTGCGCGTGCCACCAGACACCGGCTTGCACCAGTGCAAATAAGTCCCGTTGTTGTTTCACCCCTTGGGCCAGCAATCCCCCTAGTAATCCTGTCAATACATCGCCACTCCCGCCCCGCGCCAGTCCTGGTGTGCTTTCTGAGTTAATGGCGACTGTTCCATCCGGCTGCGCTATCAAGGTTTTGGCTCCCTTGAGCACCACCGTCGCCTGGGCCATCTGAGCCGCCGTTTGCGCCGCCTGGAGCCGGTTGGTGAGGGAAAGGTCGGGGAATAAACGCTGAAATTCGCCGGCGTGGGGAGTCATCAGCGTCCAAGCTGCGCGGTTTTGCGACCAGGGCGCCAGCAGGTTCAGGGCATCGGCATCCGCTAGCAGGGGTTTATCCGACTGCCACAGGCGCTGGACCACAGGCTGGGCGGCAAGGGTTAAACCAGGGCCAACCGCGATGAAGTCATACTTATCCAGTTCCACCGGCAATTCGGCAATGGCGCCAGCGTCTGTTTCCGGACAGGGAATCACCAAGGCTTCCGGTGTGTGAGATGTGATGAGCCACTGCAAGGATTGGGGAACCGCCACGCTCAGCATGCCCACGCCACTGGCCCGCGCTCCCAAAGCCGACAGCACCGCCGCACCAGCATACGTTCGCGACCCGCACACCAGCAGCAAATGACCACAATGGTACTTGTGGGCAACCGGAGACCGGGGCAAGGGAAGTGCTTGGAGCATGGCTGGAGCCGTTAAACGGTACACAGCCGGTGCATCGCCCAACGCAGTCGCTACGGTCGCCTGGGGAATGTCTAGGTCAATCCGTTCCAATTGCCCCACATAAGGTTGCGCCGCTTCCAGGAACAAACCCACTTTCCATAGCCCCAAACACAGGGTACACGTGGCTTGAACGGCAATAGGCTGCGGTTGACCCGTATCCGTATGCAGTCCCGACGGCAAATCAATACTGATAACAGTTTTTTTCCAGGCATTCACTGTGTGAATAAGTTCCACCAGCGCCGGTGTTAAATCTTTCTCCAAACCAAAGCCAAATAACCCGTCAATTAACACATCGCAATTAGCTAATTCCTGCGCAGTTTCCACAAAAGGAATGCCCAGGTAATGGGCGTAATTTCTATGCGCGAGTGTAAGTTCTTTGGCTTGGGCAAACGGGTGATAAATGCGGACGGCGTATCCTTGCAACCACAGTTCCCGCCCAATCGCCAGTGTATCGGCACCGTTATGCCCTGGCCCCGCTAGTAATCCGATGGTTTGCCCTTTGGGAATCCAACTCATCAGGCGTTGGACCACCCTAATAACCACTTTTTCCATCAACGCTGCCACCGGCAAGCCATTCCGAAAAAGCGTCTCTTCGATAGCGCGCATTTGGGACGCCGTGACCAGAACGCAGTCGGGGTGGCAAGCACGCATGGGGAAATCCGTTACAATAAAACCGGTCATTTTCAAGGTATCACCGATGCAACGGCGGACGCTGCTAGGGGGATTGGCCATTTCACTGGCGGGCTATTTGGTCTGGGGCAAACCAGCTTGGGCGCTGGGGGGCACGTTACCGGAAGTGGGTCAACCGGCGCCGGATTTTTCCTTGCCTAGTTTGGACAACCGGCGGGTTTCCCTGTCGGATTACCGGGGTCGGTGGGTCGTGCTGTATTTCTATCCCAAAGATTTCACGTCTGGTTGCACGTTAGAGGCGCGCCGGTTTCAAGCCGATTGGCCCGAGTACCAGAAACGGGGAGTACAGATTTTGGGCGTCAGCGCCGATTCGGTGGACTCCCATCGCCAGTTTTGCGATAAGGAAGGTTTGACATTTCCCTTGCTGGCGGATACGGATGGGGCGGTGAGCCGGGCTTACGGGTCATGGTTGGGGTTTATTTCCCTGCGTCACACATTTATCATTGACCCCGATGGCATCATCCGGGCGCGATTTGTGAAGGTCAATCCGGCGATTCACAGTCAGGAGGTGTTGGCGACATTGGATGCACTAGGGGTTACGGGCTAGCTGCTCATGGCGACTATGGAAGTTCACAACATCGATGTTTGCAACCTCTTGGTTGGTTTCAAGGTTTACCAGCTACCATTCTTCCAACGCTCCTATGTTTGGCCGAAGTCCCGCTGGGAAATGCTATTTGATGACATAGAACAAACTCACCGCAAGATTAAAACGGGTAAAGCTGATACAGAATATAAGCACTTTTTGGGTTCTATTTTGACCGTTCCCCAGCCACCCAAGGCAAATGGAATTACATTCTACCAGGTGGTAGATGGCCAGCAGCGTCTCGTGACTCTGACTCTGATTTTGTGTGCTATTCGTGACATAGCCAAAGAATACCTGGATAGCCTGTCTAGTAAAACCAAAGCTAAGTCCCAAACCCTAGAGCAAATCTGCGATACATCAAACGTCATTCTTCTTAACAACTATCCGTCGAATTACAGGGAAAGATGCAAAGTTTTTCCAACAAGAATTGACTGCCCAGCCTATTTTAGAATTGTAGACTTCTCTCGGGATTGGCCAGATCTAATTAGTCCTTACAATCAGCAGCAGAAGTATTCGCTCGTAGAAGCGGCGTATCAGTTTTTTAAGGAAAAGATTAAAGAGTGGTTGGAAGGCTCAAAGTTTTTTGAAAGAAGACTAGAAGAGTTCCAGAGAACTCTTCTAGACAATCTAGTTGTAGCTCACGTAACCCTGTCTAGAGCAGAAGAAGCATATCGCATTTACGAAAGCTTGAACACTAAAGGTGTACCTCTAACTCAAGTTGACCTAATACGTAATTATTTGTTTATGAACATTAGTGAGAAGTGCCAAGAAGATAGCTATTACAAATATTGGAAGCCCTTGGAAGAACGTTACCAGCAAAGCTTTCCTTCTGATGATGAGGAAGGTGTTACCCACTTGGAGAAACTCAGTGATGCAATCTGGTACTATACCCGCTTGTCTGGCAAAGACGTTCCGCGCCAGGATGCCTATGCTGCTTTGAAAGAGCTACATGAAAATTGGCTAAGACAAAAGGATGATAGCACCAAAGGCAAAAAGGCTAACGACATAATATCTGATAAAACAATTGAATTTATGAGAAAACTGGTAGATATACTACAGAAGTACCTAGATGTTGTAGATGACAAAACTGCAAACAAGAAGCTAGCCCGTAAAAAGGATACCCTCAAACTACTGGCTTTCGGTTCTTTTACGCCCTTTGTCATGGCAATTATTAGCCAGGTCGAAGATGAAAATATTGCAGATAGTTTACTGAGCCTTATAGAAACCTACTACATTCATCGTATAATTGCGGGACTAAGCAATCGCTCTCTTGATGATTTGAGCATAAGAATACTCCATGCTCAGGTTCTCAAGCAGCCTAATCCAGTGGCTTCATTACAACAAATTTTGATAGAACAGAAAGGCCAAACTCGCTGGCCGAGCCGAGACGAAATTGCCAATGGTTTGGCCAGTACTGCTTTAGAAGATTATGCGCTTTTTATTCTGAAACGATTGGAAGAACATCTACGGGGCAAGGAGGCTATTAGTTTCGGTGATAAGATTACTCTGGAGCACATTCTCCCCAAAAAACCATCGAAAGGATGGCAGCAAGATTTGGGGGACGACTGGCAGTCAATTCACAAGCGCTGGCTGAAGACGCTACCCAACCTTACCCTAACTGGTTACAACTCGGAGATGGGCAATAAACCCTACCCTGAAAAGCTGCAATTTTTGCGTGATAAAACGAATCTAGCCATCAATCACCTTTATTTCGGCCAAAACCCACCTGAAAAGTGGGACGAAGCCGCCCTACAGCATCGTTGTGACTGGCTGCTAGAGCAGATTTTGAAAGTTTGGCCGCTTCCTAGTCCGGTTGCCCAGTAACTCAGAAGTTAGGGCTTAATCAGAGCAGCGATAGCCGGCGCAACCATCCCATCTAACCCCTTCTGGTAGGCGCGAAGTTCCACCGCTAACCCTCTGAGCCGGTTAAGACGACTTTCCATGTTGTTGAACTAGGTTCGACTTGGTCTATACGAGTTTCAACCTTGTCCAACCAGTTCTCAACCCGCTCCAACCGAACGTTGACATTGCACAATTCGGTCAAGACTTGGCTTTGAACATCTTGGGGGGACAGTTCGTCACTCACAGTATAGTGCGATTGCCAAGCGATTTCAGTTTATCAGGGAGATAGTGAGAGAACCAAGGAACGGGGCTACGCCCTGCGACCCAAGGTATGACCAACATAGCCAGCTCAGCCATAACAGTTGCGGCCTTCAGCCTAAAACTCTGGTTCAGCAAAAAACTCGGCCAAATCCAGTGCAAAATCGGGAATCACATCTTCGCCCGATAAACAATCGCCAGGCCGTTTGAATTGATCCGGTTCCGGCTGGTGATACACCAAAACATACTTTTCATCGGGGTGAATGACCCAAACTAAGCGAGTACCATTTTCAAAATACTCGACAATTTTGCTGTGCATTTCTTCAACTGTGTTGTCTGGCGATAACACTTCCACAACCAAGTCAGGTGACCCTTCAATATATCCTTTGGGAATACCCCCTAGCGCTTTGATGCGTTCTTTGGAGAAAAATGAGCAGTCAGGAGAGCGACGATTCCCCGATGCCATTTTGAAAGATGTATCAGGGTCGAAGGTAAACCCCAGCTTTTGACTGCGCACGTAAGACCCTAGGATGATATGCATCAAACTCACATAATACCCGTGTCTCGCCCCTGCTGCTCCCATCACAACCAACTTCCCATTCACTACTTCGTAACGATGACCATCATCCGGGAGCGCCCTAAATTCTTCATCAGTCCATGCTTTTTTCGCCGGTAGTGATTGCCCCTGAATGCTGACCATATCACCCCAAATAACTCGGATTTTTCATACTATTGAACCGATTTCATCCTAACGTATGATGGGAGTGGGCAACTCCAGATAAGCGAAGTGACGACGCCAGAGGCGGCCTATTGGTTGGCGTGGGACCAGATTCCCGGTATTGGTCCGGTACTCCTGCAGCGCTTGCAGCAGCAATTCGGTAACCTGGCTCAGGCGTGGCATGCATCACCTGCCGAATTGCTGAGGGTGCCCGGTCTAGGACCCCAGTTGGTGAATACAATCACGGCGACTCGTCCTACGATTGACCCGCAGACGTTGTATCAGCAGTGGCAACTACAGAATCCCCATTTTTGGACACCCGCCGACCCGGATTACCCCAGACTCCTGCGGGAGATTCCCGACCCGCCGCCGGTGCTGTATTACCGGGGTCACCCCCAGCCTGCTGAATTGGATGGCACAACCCCCATGCTGGCGGTGGTTGGTACACGGGGGCCTTCTCCCTACGGGCGCAAGTGGACAGAAAAACTGGTGCAGGCGGTGGTACAACAGGGCTGGGTCATCGTTTCTGGGTTGGCCTACGGGATTGATACGACAGCGCATCGGGCCTGTCTGCAGGCTGGCGGACGAACATGGGCGGTGCTGGGCACAGGCGTGGACCAGGTTTATCCCCCCGACAATCGGGCGTTGCACCAGCAGATTGCCAACCAAGGACTCCTGCTCAGTGAATATCCCGCCGGCACCGGGCCAGACCGAGTACATTTCCCCCGCCGCAATCGCATCATCGCGGGTCTATGCCGGGCGGTGCTCATCACCGAAGCCCCAGTAGGGTCGGGGGCACTCATTACGGCGCACTTTGCCTGCCAGTACAACCGCGATGTGTACGTGCTCCCCGGTTCCCTGGACAATCCGGCGGCGATCGGCTGTTTGCAATTGATTCAGCAAGGGGCGCAGGTAGTCTTGGGCGTAGAACATTTTCTGGAGTTGCTCGGCGCTGCACCGGCACCATCCCCAGCTTTGCCGCTCCTTCCCCCGGAATGGGCCGAAATTTGGGCGCTGGTTCCCCACGAACCGATTGCCTTTGACGCCATCGTAGCCGCCAGTGGTCAACCTGCCGCCACCGTTGCCAACATTCTCCTCGAACTCGAACTCCAGGGTCACATCACCCAACTGCCGGGGCTGCGGTATCAACGCTGTTGACCTTGGGGCGAATCAGGTAGGCGCACTGGTGCTGGCCATTGACAATCCAGTGGGTGCGCTCGACCGTGCAATCGGGCAACGCGGTGGCGAAGAGTTCCAATTCGTGCTTGCACACGCGGGGAAAATTCTCGGCGACAGCGGCAATCGCACAAATATGCTCGGTCACCACAAACCCTTGCGGCGTCACTTGAAACTCCGCCATGTACCCTTCGGACCGCCGCAATTGCACCAGCCGCTGAATCCGCGTTTCCAAATCCCCGTCTCCAATCGCCGCCCGGTAGGCCTCCGCCTTGGCTTGCCACTGTTGCGCGAGAATCCGTCCCACTGCCTCATGGCCCAGTGTCTGGTGCAGCGTCGAGAGTAAATCCACCGCAAATTCACCATAGCGATGGGGGAACTGCGCCCGGCCCTTGCGGCTCAAGGTGTACAAATGTTGGGGCCGCCCCATCCCGCCTCCCTGCGTGACGTACTGAATTAAGCCCTCCTGCTCCAAATCCTTCAAGTGACGCCGGATTGCTTGGGGCGTGATTTGCAAACAAGCCGCTAGTTCCTGAGCCGTCGCTTGCCCCCGCCGCAACAACTGGGCTAGAATATCCTGTTTAGTGGACGCTTGCTCCGTCGGTGCCACGTGTTGACTCCCCAGCAGCGTGACGAGGAAACTTAATTTTATTCTAAAGTAACTTTGACAAGGCGCAAGTTGCTTAATTATCCTATAATCAGAACTAAAGCAACATCCACGTTGCGAAACTCCTGAGTAGAGAGGGTACCGTCAGCGATGAAGACGTCCACGCTCGAGCAGTTGGTCAGTCGTCCCTACCAGTACGGATTTGTGACCCCCATTGAGGCCGATGTCATCCCCGCGGGGTTAAACGAGGAGGTCATTCGGACGATTTGGGCTAAGAAACAAGAACCAGATTTCATGTTGGAGTTTCGCTTGCGGGCCTACCGGCATTGGTTGACGATGCCAGTTCCCACGTGGGCAGCCGTCAGTTATCCCCCCATTGATTACCAAAAGATTGTTTATTACTCAGCGCCAAAGACTAAGAAGAAGCTAGATAGTCTCGATGAGGTGGACCCTGAGTTGCTGGCGACATTTGAAAAGTTGGGGATTCCCTTATCCGAGCAAAAACGCCTGGCGAATGTGGCGGTTGATGCGATTTTTGACAGTGTTTCCATTGCCACAACCTTTAAGAAGGATTTGGCCAAGTTGGGGATTATCTTTTGTTCCATGTCGGAGGCGCTGCGCGAGTACCCCGATTTGGTGAAGAAGTATTTAGGTTCAGTGGTGCCGATTGGGGATAACTATTACGCAGCGTTGAATTCGGCAGTCTTTAGCGATGGATCGTTTGTGTATATCCCCAAGGGCGTTCGTTGTCCCCTGGAATTGTCCACTTATTTCCGTATTAACAATGGAGAATCGGGACAGTTTGAACGGACGCTCATCATCGCCGATGAAGGCAGTTATGTGAGTTATCTGGAAGGGTGTACGGCCCCCATGTATGACAGCAACCAGCTCCACGCGGCGGTGGTGGAATTGGTGGCACTGGACAATGCTGAAATTAAGTACTCCACGGTTCAAAACTGGTACGCCGGTGACAAGGACGGCAAGGGGGGCATTTACAACTTTGTGACCAAGCGCGGCCTGTGCCAGGGAGTGAACTCGAAAATTTCCTGGACGCAGGTGGAAACGGGGTCGGCCATCACCTGGAAATACCCCAGTTGTGTGCTAGTGGGGGACCATTCCGTCGGTGAGTTTTACTCGGTAGCCTTGACGAATCACCACCAGCAGGCGGACACGGGCACCAAGATGATTCATGTCGGGCGGCACACGCGCTCGCGGATTGTCTCCAAAGGGATTTCGGCTGGGCAATCCCGTAACACCTACCGGGGCCTGGTGCGGGTCAACCCCAAAGCCGAGTACGCCCGCAACTATACCCAATGTGACTCTTTGCTGATTGGCGCCCATTCCCAAGCCAATACGGTGCCGGTGATCCAGGTGCAAAACCCGACGGCGCGGGTGGAACACGAAGCGTCCACGTCCAAGATTGGCGAAGAGCAACTGTTCTACTGCCAACAACGGGGGATTGACACAGAAGCAGCAGTGGCGATGATGATCAGCGGCTTTTGCCGGGATGTGTTTAACCAGTTGCCGATGGAATTTGCGGTGGAAGCCGATAAGTTGCTGTCGTTGAAACTGGAAGGGACCGTCGGCTAGGTTCCGTATCATAGGAATGTGGGCAATTGGAACCGGTCTGGATGAGCGACCCAGAAGTAACTCGCGCTATCGAACGCCTGGCAGCGGAGCTAGGGGACCGGGTGTACATGGACATTGCTCGTTGGCATCTATACCTGCGGGACGCCAAGCTGGATAAACTCCTAGCCCAGCGCATTTACGAACAAGTCCAGAAAGGCCCCTTGCGGGAGGAACAAGCCTTGGCGCTCTTGCGGGAAATTCCGGTCGAAATTGGGGGCGGGCGACGGCAGATTCCCTTGCTAGACCTAGTGCCAGTGCAAGGACAGTTGGCCTATATGGATATTGTCGAAGAGTTCCAGAAACGGCAGGCTTAAGTTCGGAAACCTCACCTTTGCGGCCTTCCCCCCCATCGCCCATCATAGGAAGTACGGGAGCAATCCCACCAGGAATACTTTTTTAGGAGTGCGAGGGATTCATGGCTAAAGTCGTTGGTATTGATTTAGGAACAACTAACTCGGTTGTGGCAGTGATGGAAGGGGGTCAGCCAGTTGTCATTGCCAATGCCGAAGGGTTTCGCACCACCCCCTCTGTTGTGGCCTACACCAAAAATGGCGACCGTCTAGTGGGACAGATTGCCAAGCGCCAAGCCGTTATCAATCCAGATAACACCTTCTATTCGGTCAAACGGTTTATTGGGCGCAAATACGACGAAGTGACGGAGGAAGCGAAACAGGTTTCCTACAAGGTCCTGCGGGACAGCAATGGCAACGTCAAACTCGACTGCCCGGTGCTGGGGAAACAGTTTGCGCCAGAGGAAATTTCGGCTCAGGTATTGCGCAAGCTGGTGGATGACGCCAGCAAGTACCTGGGGGAACCGGTGACCCAAGCGGTAATCACCGTGCCAGCCTATTTCAACGACTCGCAACGTCAAGCCACCAAAGACGCAGGCCGGATTGCGGGGTTGGAGGTTTTGCGGATTATCAACGAACCCACTGCCGCCTCGCTGGCCTACGGCTTGGACAAGAAGGCGAACGAAACCATCCTGGTGTTTGACCTAGGGGGTGGGACGTTCGACGTGTCCATCCTGGAGGTGGGTGACGGCGTCTTTGAAGTGTTAGCCACCGCTGGGGACACTCACCTGGGAGGTGACGACTTCGATAAGAAAATTGTGGACTGGATGGCCCAGGACTTCCTGGCCAAAGAGGGCATTGACCTGCGCAAGGACAAGCAAGCCCTGCAACGCCTCACCGAAGCAGCGGAAAAGGCCAAGATTGAACTCTCCAGCGTCACCCAAACTGACATCAACCTGCCCTTTATCACGGCGACGCAAGACGGGCCGAAGCACCTGGAGATGACCTTGACGCGGGCCAAATTTGAGCAGTTGTGCGCTGACTTGATTGACCGGTGTAAAGGCCCGGTGGAACAAGCCCTGCGGGACGCCAAGTTGGACAAGAGTAAGATTGACGAGGTGGTGCTGGTCGGTGGTTCAACCCGGATTCCCGCCATTCAACAACTGGTGCGGCAAATGCTGGGCAAGGAACCCAACCAAAGCGTCAACCCGGACGAAGTGGTAGCCGTCGGGGCAGCCATTCAAGCCGGCGTCTTGTCTGGAGAAGTCAAGGACATCCTCCTGCTAGATGTCACGCCCTTGTCCCTGGGGGTAGAAACTCTAGGCGGCGTCATGACCAAGATTATCCCCCGCAACACCACGATTCCCACCAAAAAGACGGAAGTATTCTCCACGGCGGTGGACAACCAAACCAACGTGGAAATCCACGTCCTGCAGGGGGAACGGGAAATGGCCCGCGACAACAAGAGTTTGGGGACTTTCCGGTTGGATGGCATTCCGCCGGCGCCGCGCGGGGTACCCCAAATCGAAGTTACTTTCGACATTGACGCCAACGGGATTTTGAGCGTGACAGCGCGGGACAAAGCCACCGGCAAATCCCAGTCCATCACCATCACCGGCGCTTCCACCTTGCCCAAAGAAGAAGTGGAACGGATGATCCGCGAAGCTGAACTCAACGCGGCTGCCGACCGAGAAAAACGCGAAAAAGTGGAGTTGAAGAACCAAGCCGACTCCCTCGCCTACCAAGCCGAACGGCAACTCAAAGACATTGGCGATAAGATTCCGGCGGCAGACAAGAACAAGATCGAGGCCTTGGTGAAAGACCTGCGGGAAGCCATCAACCAGGAAAACTACGACCGCATCAAGACCCTGAAAAACGACCTGGAGCAAACTCTCTACTCGGTCAGCACCAACCTCTATCAGCAAGCTGGTAGCACCAGCGGCAGTAGTAGTGCAAGTGCAACGAGCGGGTCAACCAGCGGTTCCAGCGAAGGCGATGTGATTGACGCCGACTTCTCGGAAGGCAAATAGCCACGCCGGGTAGCCATGAATCCAACAGCCAGTGGGTCAAAAACCTGCTGGCTTTTTTCGTGCCCGAGTGCTCTGGGATGATGGTTGCCATCCCTTGGGGCGTAGGGCACAGCCCCGATCTCGGTTTTCCGATTGTCTCCAAATCAAGGTGGTCTAGCTGTACAACTCATCTCTTTACAAAAGTTAACATTTAGGCTAAAGTATTAGAATAACGAACAATTTAGGAGAGTTAACATGACGCAGCAAGAAGTAACACGGCCTCGGGGTTACACTGTGGAAAGTGGTGGGCGGTTGAACAATTTTGCGATTGAACCGCGGATGTATGTGGACGATGTATCGCGGGTGGGATTTACGGAGTACGCCGAGCGGTTGAACGGGCGGTTGGCGATGATTGGGTTTGTGTCGTTGATCATTCTGGAACTGCTGACTGGCAAGGGGCTGATTGGCCTGTTGAAGGCATTGGGTTAACGAGGGCCGGCCTGGATGGCGCGATTAGCCAGCTTTACCAAGCCATCCCGGTCACCATTGCGAGCACTAATTTCATACAATATGCCGTTGCTGATCTACTGCACAACAGCAGTACAGTAAGCCCCGCAACTGTTGATGAATTGTCCCTGGATGCCATTAGCCAAACGCACGGTTTGATGGGTATCACGGGGCGATTCCTTTCTGGGGGTAGCTAACTTGCCGCCTCGCTGACCACTGTAGGACCCAACCGTGCAGGCCCCTGCCCGGCAACCCGGAAATGAGTACAGGACAATGTCGTATTGGTCGGGCCGGGAAACAGTGCTTACAAAAAACAGTTGCATGTCACCCAAACGCAGGGGGTCATCCGGCAAAAGAACGGGAATTTTTACCCGTCGCAGGGTACTCATGATTTGCCGGATTTGCCCATCGCTACTAACCCAGGGGCGAAACGTTTCCGTGACATCCAGCCAGGCCGGGACCTGCTCACTGGTGATGTTTAAGGGCCGGATGACCAAGTTCTGGGATTGACGACCGACCTGGATAGCAATCGTTTGCCCTGGACCCGGCTCGAATTGACTTCTCATGGCAGCAGCCATTTCACAGGGGATACGGAATTCGCCCATGGGAATCGAGCCGCCGCCTGCCCGGTAGTCCCACCGCCAACCCTGTACCTGGGGAAACCGGCGACACAAGGCTTCTGTAACGGCAAACATGTGGGCAATGTGCCGGTCATAAATGCGCAACGGTCGTCCCGGCGTTGTATTCATCTCCTGGGCGATGAGTTGAGCAGCAAACCAGGGGCCAGGCGTTGGTGCGTCAGTTAAACGCACGGTGGGGTTGAGGCTGCCGTAGACTGGTTGGGCCACCAGGAGCGCAACACTGCCCAGCAATGCCTTGGTCAACCATCTTGGCAATTGCCCCATAAAGACCTATTCGCCTGCTAGTTGCCACCACCCAAAACTCGGCCCAATAAACCGCACCGTAACCCAGATGAGCACCAGCAACCCGATGCCGACCCAGGTGCCCCGCGTTGTCCACTTGAGAAACTGTTGCCACCAAAGCGCCATCTGGTTGGCCTTGGAGGACGGTTGCACACGGGCTTGGCGTCGTTTGGCTTCTCCCATCGGAGTAAATTAGGTAACAGGACTTGCCCAGCATTATAGGCAGTTTTGGGGAAGGGATGACGAGTCAGCGCCTACTTGGCAGCATTTTGGCTTTACTGATGGGCGCAGGGTTCACAGGTTGGGGACTATGGGAAGTATTACGGACGTACCAACTGCTGCAAGTGGCCGTGAAAACGTCAGGGCGGGTGATTGACTTAGAATACCGTCGCCAGCGAGTGGGAAGGGTGCCCTACGACGCCTATTATCCGGTCGTGGAATTTGTGTTACCTAACCACCAGCTCGTGCGTTTTACGTCCCAAGTGGGGAATTTGGGGTGCAGAGTCGGTGATACGGTACCAGTGCTCTATCATCCTCAACGACCACAGGTAGCCCGGCTGGCCTATTTTCGGGATTTGTGGGGAGTCACGCTGGCCTTTTTGTTGGTGGGCGTGTTGAGCCTGGGCGTGGGAATATGGTTGTGGCGATAACGACCGACACCCGAACGTTATACTGATGCTGGCTTCTATGACAGATGAGCAGATATGGCTGGGCAGCAGGCGCCGGGACTAGTAGGTGGAATTTTCGCTGGGTTAGGTGGATTGTTTGTGGTGATGGGGTTGGGATTTGCGTATCACACTCGCAATTTCATCGCGACAGCCCAGACAGCGACAGGACAAGTCATCGCGCTGGAGTATCGTCGCTCTCGAGGTAGTGACGGCACTGTCTCTCATCTCTACTACCCTGTCGTGGAATTTGCCCTGCCAGATGGGGAAAAAATCCGTTTTGAAGGTCAGGTAGGCAGCAGTTCACCCCGTTTTCGGGTAGGGGAATCAGTAGAAATTTTGTATGACCCCCGGCGTCCGCAGGTGGCTCGCATCAACCGATTTTGGGATTTGTGGTTACTTCCCATCGTATTCAGTGGAATAGGGTCTGTTTTTTTCTTAATCGGGGTAGGCCTATTGGCGAAACGACTGGGGTTGATCTGATTCATGTGGGAAATTGTCACTGCACCCCTGCAATTGCAATTCATGCAAAGGGCACTCATCATGGGCCTGCTCACCGGCGGTTTGTGTCCATTGGTGGGTGCGTTTTTAGTCGTCCAACGCATGGCCTTGCTTGCCGATGTCATGGCTCATGCCGTATTGCCGGGAGTGGCAGTGTCGTATGCACTGGGGATAGATGCCCTCTGGGGAGCGCTAGCATCTGGTCTGCTCAGTACGACAGTGATCCACTGGCTGCAACACCAAACGCGCATCAAGGTAGATGGAGCAATGGCGTTTACGTTTGCGAGTTTTTTTGCCTTGGGAATCTTGCTCATTAGCTGGTTGCGCCCCACTCAAGATTTGGAGCATCTTTTGTTTGGCAATTTACTCAGTGTCACTGGGCAGGATATTCTCAAAACGCTGGTCGTTGCCATTGTCATCGGTATTTTGATAGGGCGTTTTTATCAACCGCTGTTGTTTTTCACTTTTGACCCCGTGGGAGCGCAGGCACTAGGGTTGCCGGTGTCATGGCTGCACAGAGGACTGCTAGTGGGGGTGACACTGACCATCATCGTCAGTATGCAGGCGGTGGGGGTGATTTTGGTGATGGCGTTGATGGTCGGACCGGCGCTGGTAGGCTATGTCCTGGCAAACGATCTGCGGGGCATGATAGTCATTGGCGCAGGCGTGGGCATGCTCAGTAGCACGGTGGGCGTTTACAGCAGCTATTACCTGAACCTGCCGCCGGGGCCGTTAATTGTGTTAGCGAATACGGTGTTGCTAGTGCTGGCAGTGCTGGGGCAATGGTGGCGCTGGCGTAAGATGGAAAAAGACAAGACAACCCACACCCCATGCAACGCATCGCCACCGTAACGCGCCAAACCCAGGAAACCCATGTGCAAGTGACCTGGAATCTAGATGGGCAAGGGAAATGCCAGGCGGATACAGGCATTCCGTTTCTCGACCACATGTTGCACCAGTTAGCAGCGCATGGGTTGTTTGACCTGACAGTGCAGGCCCAGGGAGATTTACACATTGACGACCATCACACCAACGAGGATGTGGGCATTACCCTGGGACAGGCGCTGGCGCAGGCGTTGGGGGATAAGAAAGGCATTCACCGGTTTGGGCACTTTCTGGCGCCGTTGGATGAAGCGTTGATCCAGGTGGCGTTGGACTGCTCGGGCCGGCCTCACTTGAGCTATGGGTTGCATATTCCCACCCAGCGCGTCGGCGCCTATGACACCCAGTTGGTGCGGGAGTTTTTTGTAGCGTTGGTCAATCACAGCGCTATCACCTTGCACATCCGGCAACTGGCGGGCATCAACTCCCACCACATCATCGAAGCTACGTTTAAGGCGTTTGCGCGGGCGCTGCGGCAGGCGGTGGATTACGACCCCCGGCGCATGGGGCAAATTCCTAGTTCTAAAGGCTCCCTGTGCGGCTAAGCGACATCGGTGAAGCGGGATTATTGCAGCGGTTGCACGCCTTCTGCCCAGCGGAACTTATTGGCGATGATGCGGCTTGGTTTTGCCCACCGGCTGGTAAGGAACTGGTCATTACGACGGATGTCCTGGTTGAAGGGGTGCATTTCGGCAGCAGTCCCCTGAGTCCGTTGCCAGTGCTCACTATGTCAGCGGCTGATGTGGGTTGGCGAGCGGTGGCAGCTAACTATTCCGACTTGGCAGCGATGGGCGCCCAACCCCTGGGGATCACCGTCGGGCTGGGATTGCCGCCTGCGTTGCCGGTTGCCTGGGTGGAGGAACTCTACGAAGGGATGCGCGAAATCCTAAAGACTTACGGCGGTGTGATTTGGGGCGGTGATGTCGTGCGCTCACCAGTAGTTTCCATCAGCATTACCGCAGTCGGTTGGCTGGACCAGCTACGCATCCAGCGTTCGATAGCCCAGGTGGGGGATTGGCTGGTGGTGACGGGCTACCACGGCTTATCGCGGGCGGGTTTAGAGGCGATTCAAAACCAAATAGACGCGCCAGAAATTACCCCCCTGATCACAGCCCACCGACGACCATGGCCCCGTTTGGATGTGGTGGCAGCGCTACAGGAATTAGGGATTAAACGGGCCGCTGGGATGGACACCAGTGATGGGTTGGCTGATGCCGTCTGGCAAATTTGTCGCGCTAGTCAGGTCGGGGCAAAATTGCGAACCGATATGCCCGTGCATCCGTTGTTAGAAAAACGCTTTCCCCAGCAGGCCGAACAATGGTTGTGGTATGGGGGCGAAGATTTTGAACTCGTGCTGGCTTTGGCACCCGATGCAGCGCAGCGATTGCTGGAAAAATTAGGGACACCGGCGCATTTTCTGGGGGAAGTTATCCCTGGCGATCAAGTGTGGCTAGGCCATGAACCCTTAGCACCAGCCGGCGGGTTTCAGCATTTTCGCTAAGGTTCACCACGGATTGCCAATCATATTGAACGCAGCCCAGTAGTACGGATGGGTGAAATTGGGGTTACTGGAGCGATGGGTCGTCGCCAAGGGAACCGTATAATTCGCCGCAACCAATTGGCCATCCTGTACGCGTAAATCTCCTCGCAACATGGCAATTTGGGCTTGGCGTAGCGCTTCGGAGTGGGGCAGGTTTTCTCCATTGGCTCGTAAACGGCGGTAGAAATCATTCATCAACGCCAGTGTTGGTTCATCCTCTACTCGCCAGAGAGAAGCCACCACTCGCTTTGCTCCCAGCCGCACGGCTAAACCAGCAAAACCCAACTCAGCATTCACATCCCCAATCGCTGTTCGACAGGCGCTCAAAACCACCAGTTCCGAGGGATTGGCCCGCAATTGTCGTTGCAGCGCACTCAATTCCAGCGGCTGGTCATAGAACTCAATATAACTGCGAGTTGGGAGAAATTCAGCATGGGTTGCCACATGAAACGCAAAACCGGCATGTCGTTGCCATGCTGTTAAAAAGTTACTAGCAGTGAAGTCTTGGTTCAGGTGTTTTTGCCCTCGCGTAATTTCGGCAATTTGGTTGACCTCTATCCTAGCAGCGGGAAGTTGCGGTTGTCGCCCCCCAAAATCCTCACTCCCCATCACCACCGTTTGCCCGTAAATGCCTTTGGATGTCAAGTCCAGATTGACTAAGTTAATGCTGGGAATCTGGCTGAGGCGATAGCGTTCCACTAGATGTTCATTCCCCGTCCACAAAGCGCGATAGGGAAGTCCCCGAAAATGCTCATCCGGCACCAGGAGTAACGTTTGCACTTGGTGTTTATCCAGAATTGGCTCTAGCGGTGCAATTAACCATTGATAGAGTTTTTGCCCCGGAACCCGATAGTGCGTTGTTGCCCGCTGGCGAGGGTCCTGGATGGCATTGATAAATTGGCTGATGGTTTGTTGGACTTCGCGGGCGTTCATACTGACAGTGCTTAAAAAGGTAGTTTGCTCCGCTACCCCTTTCGGCAGAACCATCGCCACAGTTAAATTTCCATCTCGCAACCACCAGTAGATCAAAGCTGTGCGCCCACGCCCTCTCTCCTCCGCTTGTTTCAGCACATTTTGTATCTCGGCTAGGGAAAGGTTGTTTTCTGGTTCTAACCCTG
The DNA here is from genome assembly GCA_025056115.1 of Gloeomargarita sp. SKYG116. Taxonomy (GTDB): domain Bacteria; phylum Cyanobacteriota; class Cyanobacteriia; order Gloeomargaritales; family Gloeomargaritaceae; genus Gloeomargarita. The sequence goes on along the minus strand of JANWVM010000024.1, from coordinate 5,453 downwards.
TCAAGCCAAATCGCTGCTTGAATTCTGTATCTACGGCAGCCATGCGTTCGAGCGGCGTCTGGAATGGGTCAACCGGTAGCGGCGACCATGTTTTACCGCGCAGGAGGATGTCAAACCGCGGGTCAAGGTCAGGTCTGGGTTTAGGTGTCGGTTCTGGAATCGGGTTGGTAGGGGGACCATACTGGAACTGGGCCTGTGCAGGAGGAGAACCCACAACCATCCATCCCAGCACAATCACAGCCTGGGTGAGCAGCAATTTTCTTAAGGCATTTTTGTTCATTTGAACTCCCTGTTGCCGCCCGCACGGGTGCGCTTGCTTTTATTGTAGACAGGCTCAATCCACCAAAAGTTGCCACAAGTCGACTGGGGTTTTATCCTAGTGAGGAATCAGGAGCAATGCGTGGGTGAGAGCCATGACCGAACCGTTGGCTTTGGGAATTCTGGGCTATGGTGGTTTGGGGCAAGCAATGGCCCGTCTGGTGTCCCGGCGACAACAGGTGCGTTGGGTGGCAGTGGCCGACCGTAAAGGCTATGCGCTGAATTCCAATGGCTTATTGGCCGCTTATTGCCAAAAGGTCTATACGGAACGGGGGTCGGTTGGCTACCTGGAACCAGGGGGAGTGCTGAGTGAAGATAGCCTTGGTGAACTCATCGCTCAACCGGGTGTACAAGCCTACTTTCTCGCTCTGCCCAATTTGCCCAATACGTTTATGGCTGATGTCGTGCGGCGGTTTTTGGCCCAGGGATGGCGTGGGGTTCTAGTGGATGCCCTCAAACGCACCAGCGCCGTGGAACAGTTGCGACAACTCCAAGCGGATTTGCAAGCAGGCGGGATTACCTATCTAACAGGCTGTGGGGCGACGCCAGGGTTACTCACCGCTGCTGCTGCACTGGCGGCCCATAGCTACGAGGAAATCCTACAGGTCGAGATTCGTTTCGGGGTAGGGATTGCCAACTGGGAAGCCTACCGGGCGACGATTCGGGAGGACATTGCCCATCTGCCTGGCTACGACGTGGCTAAGGCCCAAGCCATGACTGACGCAGAAATTAACGCCCTGCTCGACCAAACCGATGGCAAGTTGTACCTAGAAAACATGGAACACGCCGACGATGTAATTTTGGAATGGGCAGGCATTTGTCCACGGGAACGGGTGACGGTCGGCGGCGTTGTAGATACTCGTAACCCCCGCAAACCCATCAGTACCCATGTCAAGATTACAGGCCGCACCTTCGAGGGGAAAATTTCGACCCACACCTTTACCCTGGGAGACGAAACCAGTATGGCCGCCAATGTCTGCGGGCCGGCGCTGGGCTATCTCCAAGCGGGGTGGCATCTGCATCAACAGGGGCATTACGGGCTATTCACCTGCGCCGAAGTCATGCCTCGCTGGGTGCGCTAGAGAGTTGCCACGTTAAAAACTGCTTGCACAGGCCGGTAGTTGCTGTAGGTGCCCTAACAAACCCATTATCACGGCAACCAGCGCGGCTGTCGGCCCCACAATCCCAAATCCTCTGGCTTTTGACCCACTGGATTTGCCCCCAGCGCCAATCGCCACAAATGCCCGTTCATCTCCAAAAGCATCGCGCGTCCGTCAGGAGATAAAGCCATATAGGGGGGTGTCGGGTCAGCAAATTGCACCAGCGGCAGGATTTGCTTCGTTGGTATCACAATCGCCGCTAGATACGGTAATTCTTGAAAATTGGTTGCTTCGCTCGCCTCTGTCGCCAGCACGTACACCCAAGGCCGCCGGGGGTCAAAACACGCACTCAAGATTGAACCGCGCAACCGTAGCAACTCCTGCTCGCCCGTCTCCCCGACCAAAAACAACGACCGGGTGAAATCACTGTTGAACTTGACCATTAACGCCCGTGTGCCCCGCCGGTCAAACTCCAGCAACTGGCCGAATTTAGGCAAAAACTCCAGCGGGTCTGCCTCCGGTCGCAACGGCAGTAGCGCCAAGCCTTGTCCTTTCGCCATCACCAAATTCTGCCCGTCCGGTGTCACTCGAAAATCCCCGCCTAACCCCACCTGCAACGCCCGCCGTTCACCCCCCAAGTCCACCTGCCATAACCCCGACTGCGCCGAATTCGACAGACTTGCCCGCGCCACTACCAGCTTTTGACCATCCGGCGACAGGTCAAACTTCAAGTTCTGAAACCCCTCACTAGGCAACAACATAGCCACTTGACCCGCTTCCCGACGAGGGGGCGTCCCAGCCGGTGTGGCGTATTGCAGACCCGTTGTTACCGTGTAGATTTCCACTGCTATTGCTGGATCACCCTGTTTTTGGGCGCTGAACACAATCCGATCTGCCTGGGGCAACGGCTGGGCGTCCAACACAACCAATTCGGGGGGCGTTAACACCCGGTGCGTTCCCTGGGTCAGGTTGTGTAACACCAGGCGTCCGGCCTCATCCCCCTGTGTTCCCACGTAAATAAACGCCTGGTCTCGCGTCCGAAACCGTCCCGTAAACGGCTCCATCACCTGCCCACGCCCGTACTTGTCCTTGGCCCCCGTTATTTGCACTTGGTATTCCTGCCCGTAGGGCACCGGTTCGAGTAGGGTGTAGGCCATTCGGCGTCCCGCCCAACTCACCTTCCCCCGCAACTCCGGTGTGATGCGCAACCCCTGTTCCACCGTGCGAGTGTTCATCGGGCGATTGAACGTCAAGATAAACGCCTGGTCCTGCGCTCCCACCACCCGTTCCTGCCACGAAAATTGCTGTACCCGTGGCCGTGACTGGTCTCCCCCACTCAGCAGCAACGCGGTCACCAGCGCCAAGATAACTAACACGGCTATCGCCGCCCGGTCCAATGGCTGTTTGAACATCACCTGCGTCCCTTGAGCCTCAGACGGATTCAGCGTTAGCCATTTTGGAACGGCGTGTGCGCCCCCGGTACTCAGATTTACGGCGTAACCCCAGCGCCTGCACCTGCAGCGAATCTCGTCCGTACTGGGCAATCACTTGCTCTTTCGCTCCCAGGACCAAGTTATGGAATCGCCATTCACTGCGGTTAGCCTCATCCCGCGCCGCCTTGGCTGCTGCCAACGCCTGAACCTCTAAAGCCTGTTTTTCCTTCATCGTTTGCAGCGCTTCCTGAAGCACCTCCTTCCGGTAAGCCGGATTACTTGGGTTGTAATCGGGAAACGCCAGCAGCGCCGCCAAGGCCTCCTGGTCCGCCTGGAGCAAAGCTGGCCTTAAACGCCGCGTCTCATCTTTTGCCATACCACACCCCCGCCACATAATGCCACTAACAATCTATCTTTTAGCTAGGCAAATGTAAAGTGAAAATTATCCGTACTATCTTTTAGCCTATCCAGATTAGTCAATAATGCAAGACGGCTAAAGCATAAGCCAAGGATATTATTTAATCGCATTTTTATCTTACAGTTGAATCGAGTAAGCGTAAAGCAAGCACTGGCTTAGCAATAAAGTAGTTGGTTGCATAGATGTTGTTGCAGTCATTCTATCAGGTTTAGCGCGTACCGGTGGGGAATCCAGCGGTTTCTGACGCCCGCCCCTACTCTTTCCCAGGATGCAGCAGAAAACGTTCCATCGAACCAAAGGCAATGACGCCTGGCAAGCTGCTCCTTCAAACTCCATCTGTTTTCAGTGATTTTCCTAGGTTTAATATGCATAGAATTTAACCAGAAGACATTAAGTTTTATCTAGTCTAAAAAATCCGTTCAAGATTGACAATAAGTGAGCTGTTGGTTAGATTGGGTTTGTGGAAATTAGGGGCATCAATTAGTCGGCAAAATTTGTGTTGGGGTTAAGGGAAGGTTATGAACCAGATTACACTTCTTCGACAGCTAGAAATGGCTTTGCAGGACCCCCGTTTAGTTCTGCAGGTGGCTTTGGCGGCTCCCTATCTCCAAGTGGTAGTTAACCGCACGGGCGACCGTCCCGATTACCCCGCCCTCAGCCGTCGAATTGCTGAGCTAGTCGGACAGATGGACTTGCCGGAAATTCAGTACGTCGCTGTTTATGGGCGCGTGTACGGACAAGAGGAAGTTGAGTATGAAGAAAGCCTACCCCTTCTCAAAACCCCAGTCACTGTGCTCTCCACTGAAAATCCGTTTGTTGCCGCCGCTGCTGAACCCGAGCCATTTACTCTCGCCAAGTATTGTTTCACCCGCAATCGGAGTTTATTAACTGCCAGCCTGCCCAGTCCCAAGTTATCCATTGCCGAGTTGATTCGAGATTTTCATGGGTTTACGGATACGGAGAAGCAGGCCATTTTGGAGGAACTAGGGAAGTTTTTGCGGAATCCCGATGCAGTGAACACCCAAACCTGGTCGGAAATAATGCGGGCCTGGTTAGGGCGGGCGCGTTCCTTTTCTGATGAAGATATGCGCAGTTTTGCCATTTGGATGAGCCGATATTGTGCCGACCCAGAGAAGACTTTAGAAACGGCACGGGCTACGATTAAAGCTGCCAAAGAAGCCGAGAAAGAACGCCGGCGCCAGGAACGGGAAGCCCGATTGGCTGAGCGAAAAACTGCCCACAGTACAACTCGGTCATCTTTCCCCCCAGCTACTACGCGACCTGTTACTATCCCCCCTCAAGCTACTCCAATCAAACCGAGTGCAAGTCCAATTGCCAAATTATTTGCCCTCCTGGTTTTGGTCGTCCTGACAATTGCCATTACGATTATTGGACAAGCCATTACTTTCTCAGTCCATATTTCTGACAGGATTATTTTTGCTTTGACTCTTTTAGGTGGCTGGTATCTAGGTCTGTGCAACGAAATCCAATTTCTCATACTTGGTCGGGTAAGTTTAAAAGCCTTGATCATTCACTTCCTCGTGTTAATCTTGGCTTTGATTCCAGCTACTATTATCTACTTCATCACCTTGCTTATTTTCCCTTGGTTAGCCTATGCTTGGGTTGGTGGTAGCGCTGGTGCAATGATTGGTAGTATTTGCCGTTCAATGGTACGAGCACTCGGTGATTCTGAAGAGTATGAACTGATGAAGTTCGCTCGCTTCAGGGGCTTCGCTAAACAAGCTGTTGGTGTCAGTTTTGTAGTCCTGTTAATGGTGACCTTGATTGGTGCAACATACAAGCTTGACCTTTCTGGTCTATACGTTACCCCGCCAGGTAAGACATTGGAAGGTTTTTCAGAGGCCACCTGTGAAGAATTAGTCGCACGAGTCGAGAACGATCGTTTGACTGTGCAGGAGGCCATTGATTTGCTGGGCGCCAATGCGACGGAAATTATTTCAGAGGTTCGAGCAGCACGTCCAGGTTATGTATGGAACTACGAAAATGCAGAGGTCGTGTTACTCGCAGATGAAATTGACAGAAACGCTGTTATAGATGTGGTAGCGGTCTGCATGGTATGTCACACCGAAGGAGTCCAAAAGTCCTGTTCTGGTCTGAATATTCTCGAGCGACCCTAGCTAGCTTTGTTCTAGACTAAATGAGGACCGGATAGAAATACATGTA
>JANWVM010000249.1 GCA_025056115.1 Gloeomargarita sp. SKYG116 | reverse complement strand
CGAACGGGTGGTTACAATACGAGAAACAATTGAAATCAGAAGGTTGATAAAGAATTCGTTGTATAGATCAGATATTTTGGAGGTTCCGTATTTGCCCGATAAGGAAGTTGCGTTGTTGTTGAATGGCGCAGATATTTTTCTGTATGCTTCTTTTCATGAGGGTTTTGGTCTTTGCGTTGCAGAAGCCATGGCGTGCGGGGTTCCCGTTGTTGCCTCGACAGGCGCAACAATCTATGCGGAATCTGGGTTAGCAGATGAGTTGCTTAAGCCTTGCGATATACATGGATTTGTAGAAAAAATCTTCAAAATCCAGCACAGTGATTCTTTTAGAGATGACCTAATCAAGCGACAATTAAATGCAATAGAGTCATTTACTTGGCAAAAAACGGCGCAATCCGTGATTGAGGCTTATTCAAAAGTTCTGAAGTCGTAATGGCATCGTTCAGAAGAGAATTTTTTGAAATCTTTAAAACGACGGAAATTTGTTCGTGGTAGCGTTGCTCGA
>JANWVM010000248.1 GCA_025056115.1 Gloeomargarita sp. SKYG116 | reverse complement strand
GGTCTTTTTGGACCTGAAATATCATGACATTCCCCGCACCGTGAGTCGCGCTTGTCAAGTGGCTACTCAATACGGCGTGGATTTACTCACAGTCCATGCGACTGCCGGTTCGGAAACGTTGGCCCAAGCGCAAGCGGCTGTTGCCGGTCATCCGCTGAAACTATTAGCTGTCACCTTACTCACGAGTATTGGGCCGGAGCAACTGCACCGTGAATTTGCCACTTCCCTCACCGCAACTGATTACGTCCTGCACTGGGCAAGGGTGGCCCGACAGGTGGGATTGGCGGGTGTCGTATGCTCGCCCCAGGAAGTGAGCCAGATCAAACAAACGTTGGGTAGTGATTTTCTGTGCGTTTGCCCCGGCATCCGCTGGCAAGAGCAGACCTCGGATGACCAACACCGCACCTGGACGCCCCAAGCTGCTTTGGCTGCTGGCGCTGATTACCTAGTGATTGGTCGGCCAATTTTACAGGCTCAAGACCCTGAACACGTCTGGCAAACCCTGAT
>JANWVM010000247.1 GCA_025056115.1 Gloeomargarita sp. SKYG116 | reverse complement strand
GGGATGGACATTATCACGCCTAATGACTCGCGGGATGTCCTGGTGGTGACGCGCAACGGCTACGGGAAACGAGTCGCCACGCGTGAGTTCCGTTTGCAAAACCGGGGCGGGATGGGGATTACGTCCACCAAGTTCCGCAAAGCAGGGGATGCGGTGGCGGGTTTAGGGTTGATTAGTCCTGAGGATGAGGTCCTACTAGTGACGCAACGAGGGGTGATTATTCGCCAGGCCGCCTGTGACATTTCCCAGCAATCCCGCATGGCGACCGGGGTGCGTTTACAACGGCTGGATGCGGATGATGCCATCGCGGCGGTCGCTACCGTTCCCCCAGCGTTAGACGGGGACGGGGAAGCGTAGGAAAGGACATGGGAATTCCTATTTGTCGTGGTGTTGTTGAGTGCTTTCCACTGGTTGGTAGTTGTTAATCTTTGGGTTGTCGTGGAAAAGCGACTGTAGCTTGAATTATAGTCATTTCAAGCAAGTTTGAGACATTCGCTAGTCAGTAGA
>JANWVM010000246.1 GCA_025056115.1 Gloeomargarita sp. SKYG116 | reverse complement strand
GTAGAGCATCGCGTTTATTTCTATTTCCTTTTTCAGGATTTTTAGGCGCAATTATTTACTGGCAAGTTTATCGTAGCATTCCAGAGTCACGAAATTCGGTAGAAAGCTATCTTCTTATTTTGCATAATACAGACTCTCTTCCTCTACTTTTGGCAACGATTCCAACACTCGGATTCGTTCTATTTTTCATTTTTCGCAAGCTCAATAACTTTTTTGCAACATTTCTATGCATAATTGCGATAGTTTCCTGGCTATTAGGACTATCAGAGTTTTTTATTCGAACTTATAGCGTCGGCATTCGCGCCATTTTGCTTGCGCTGTCATTGACAAGCGTCGGTCTCTTGTTCTTCATTTTTCGATTTGCTTTTGTCAAATCGCTTCAAGATAGTCGCCTGCAATGTGGAATATTGATGACTATATGGGCTATTCTTGCGTTTGTTATCTCATCTTCGCCTCATCACGACATTCGAAGGGTTTTTTATGCGACTAAAAGCGACAGCAAAGTCATT
>JANWVM010000245.1 GCA_025056115.1 Gloeomargarita sp. SKYG116 | reverse complement strand
CAAGGCATGGGCAAACGCCAGGCGCACCTGCAGGATAGATAGGCCGGTGAAACTCAAAATTCCCACTACCGACATGGCGGTGAGCGCCCCCACCATCCAGGACCGCAAATTCACTTCACAGCGCCGCAAGATGGTATCCACCCGATTGCGATAAAAGGATGGAAAAAGCCGAATAAATCCCCGGCGATAGGTGCCTGGATCGGCAAGAAACATCACGGCTAGCACCAGGATTAAAATGACAGATAAAGCCCCGCCAATCGTATCAAAAAAGAAACTGACCCACTGCCCCAAAACCGGACGTAATAACGCCTGCAATTGGCGCAAGAAATCTCCATTGGCCGCGACATCCAGTAGCTCCTCACCAAACAGCCGCATTTGTAAATCTTCTGACCAGCGGGCTAGGGCTTGAAACCCCTTGGGCAACAGCTTGACTAACTCTTCAAACTCTTTACTGAAGGGGGGCACCAGCAGGCTAATTAAAGTGGTAATTAAGCCCAACAACGTCAGCAT
>JANWVM010000244.1 GCA_025056115.1 Gloeomargarita sp. SKYG116 | reverse complement strand
AGACAAGGTAAACGAGAGACATCCAAGTTTTGAGAGACGATATAGCTTTTCCCATCAACGACGCGAACTATAAACATGTCTTGGATTAAGGAGATCTGGGTGATACTAGACTTTTTAATATACGTTGCGGGTGGAAGATGAAGGAAGCTCATGGGATACTTCTCAGAACTAGCGTTTATACAATGTGTTTACAGCGACTCACTCAGTAAAGGGATATAGCATATAGTTTATACTAAGTTTAGCGAGGTAGGGAGAGGTGAGGGATGAAGATTATTGAGTCAGAGCACGAGATAGAGTTAAAGAGCATTACTGGACAAATTGCGACGGGTAAGAATGGAGCCACTTTTTTGGTAGCGAGGGATGGGAAAGAGATAGTGTTAAGGGATATACCGATTGATGTGCGTGATGGGCAGTGGGTAACGTTGATTCATCTCATCCATGTTAGGGATACGTATCCTCTATATATTTACAACCACACGACAGACCAGGAATATCTATATAAGCGTGTATTA
>JANWVM010000243.1 GCA_025056115.1 Gloeomargarita sp. SKYG116 | reverse complement strand
AGAAGACGCTCACCCAGGAGAGAGAAGAATGAAAAACAAAGTTCTATCCGCACTGCTTGTGCTTGCTCTGCTCGCCGCCTGTGCACCGGCTACGGCCACACAACCTGCGCCTAAGCGCGTGGTCTATCTTATCAACGGCGCGCTCGGCGACAACGCCAGCATCTCCGGCCTGACGGCGCTGCTCAACGATCAATATCTGGAAGTGCGCTGGGCTGCTGCGCTGGCGCTGGTGAACGTGGGCAGCGAGGCCGCACTGCAGGCGCTGCGTCAGGGACTGCATACCGGCGACGATGTGGTGCGGCAGGCCTGCGCGCAGGCGCTGGCCCGTAACGACGAGGTCGGCCACGAGTTTTTGCGCGAGGCGTTGCAGAGCAACGATTTGGCCACGCGCCGTGCCGCCGTTTACGGCCTGGCCGAGACGCGCGCCCCATGGGCGGCGTCGCTGCTGGAGGAGAAGCGCAGGGAAGAGCGAGAGTGGATTGTGCGTAACGCCATCGAGTCCGTAATGCCGCA
>JANWVM010000242.1 GCA_025056115.1 Gloeomargarita sp. SKYG116 | reverse complement strand
CCAAACCAGTGCCGACCGCTCTCCAAAAAAACGAGCGACGTCGTGGCGGCGGAGCCAACGAGCGTGAAGAAAAGCAAAAACTGCTTGCGCCGCTTGGAATAATCGGCGATCGCGCTCAGCAAGGGCAGAAAAAACGCTTGAAGCGCCACCGAAAGCGACGTGCAATAAGCGAACAAGGAATCGTATCTGATGGGAATGCCCAGCGCGTAAATCAGTCCGTTGCCGTCGCTGGCTTCTTTGGCGAGCGCGGTCAGGTAGGGACCCAAGAAGACGGTAACGACCGTCGTGCTGAACGCGCTGACCGCCCAATCATACATCGCCCAACCGAAAATCGCGCGCTTGTCGTTGCGTTCAGGCGGTTTGAAGTCGGAAGCGACGGGCATCGGCGCGAGAGCGTAGGTTCAGGACAGGCGTTCCGTCAAGAACGCTTTGGCTTGCGCGATGGCGATGCGTTCCTGCGCGCCCGTGTCGCGGTAACGAACCGTTACGGTTTGGTCGGCGAGCGTTTGATAGTC
>JANWVM010000241.1 GCA_025056115.1 Gloeomargarita sp. SKYG116 | reverse complement strand
GCGGCGTGCCCCAGTAAAACATCTGCGCGCCAAGCAGAAAGGGCGCGTAGAGAAGGGCCGGGGCTACGCCGCATATGAGATACGGCCAGTGGCGTGAGAGCCAGGTGTGGGTCAAACTAAGACCAACCGACTCGCCGTCTATCCAGTATCGGCAGTTAGCCGGTTCAGCATTAGCCATAATTATAGCTTAGGCATATAGCCCTCGCGCCTCATAAGCTTCTCCCCACCCTGCCGGGGCAGTCACGAGAGCGCACAAGCGCGTCCGAGCAAGCCGGCGCTGTCGCTAGGCCGTTGCTCTTTGGCCGGCGCAGGATGCCGCAACCACCGCTGCAACCTCCCCAACTGCGGTATAATGCCGGCAGTTTCCACGCGGCGGTGTAGCTCAGCGGTAGAGCAGGGGACTCATAAGCCCTTGGTCGGTGGTTCGAATCCACTCGCCGCCATCTATCCAGTTGGGCGAAGGCAATGCCTCCGCCCAAATATTTCCCTGCCTTTTCGCTAAAGGCTATGCTAGAACCT
>JANWVM010000240.1 GCA_025056115.1 Gloeomargarita sp. SKYG116 | reverse complement strand
GAAGACGGGTGAACTGACGGGGAATTTCCCACAAGCCTATACCCATGTAGCCATTATTAACTCAGCGATGTTACTAGCCCAAAACTAACGACAGGAGCGCTCTATGACCGAAGCCAAAACTCTAAAGACACCGGCGGCGATTCAGTCACAACCGTCTGGGCGCTTAATCATTGTCTCGAACCGGGAACCCTACACCATTCAAACCCACGGGAATGAAATTCGGATCGAACGGCTACCAGGGGGATTGGTTTCAGCGCTCGACCCTGTTTTACGCCAGCGAGATGGGATATGGATTTGCTGGGAGGATGCATCGAAAAAAGCGGTAGAAGTTGATGATGTTTCTAGCGACGACGACACGATTGATTGGGACAGTATTCAACTCCCCTACCGAATTCATCCCGTGCCGTTGACTCAGGAGGAAATCAATCATTATTATTACGGCTATGCGAATACGCGTTTATGGCCCCTGTTCCATTACTTCATTTCTCGCTGTAATTTTTTTGATGAACGGGATTGGCCC